>CALVMU010000015.1 GCA_944348085.1 uncultured Clostridia bacterium | reverse complement strand
AACAACAAAAACTGATTTATGATTTGTTTGTGGAAGAAAAATCTCAAAAGCAAATTGCAAAAGAATTTGGAGTTAGTGCAAGTGGGGTTTCTCAAATGAAAGCTACTGCACTCTTACATTTGAGATATCATTTTTACACAGACAAAGAGTTTATGCAGACAGATATCTATAAACGAAACAAGCAAGAATTTGATTTCGATTTAGTTCAAGTTGCAAAAGAGATTAACAAAAACGAGTATTTTAGCATTGACCTTAATGCTGTTGCAAATTTGGTTAAAGACAACACACAAGTTTTGAAAGTATTAAGCAGTTTGGAAATTGAAATTGACGAAAAGCAAAAAGAATTGTTAAGTTCTATGAACCGAGTTGTAAAGAAATTTATTGAAAATATAGACACATCAAAGGGGAATTTTTTGAATGTTCCTTTGAATATAGAAATTCCAGATGACTGGAAAACAAAAAATAATTGCAAGTTAAAAGACAACCGAGTTGGTTGTTTTTTTGTTTGCCCTAAAACTTGCAATATTTGAAAATCAAAAATATAAAAGAAGGAATTATGACAAAACCATTGCTAACAAAAGAAAATCTAATAAGAATTAAAGACGAAAAAGTTTTTAATAAACTTAATGAGATGTATGGGAAATTTTATGGAGATATGCACATATCAAAAAACAAATTTTTCAATGACATATTAAAGATTGGTATTGAAGTTTTTGAAAAACAAGAGAAAGATAACTGGGCTTTGAAAAACGAAAAACAAACTATTTTAGATGCTATTCACGAGCATACTAAACGAATGAATTACTTTATAAAATTTAGTAAGCCATTCATCAAAAACACCTATGCCAATGTTGAAATTTTGCAAGAGATGTTAAGGCAAATGTATAACTATTTTCTATTAAAAATGGATAGAACAGAAAAAGAATATTTTGAAAATCACTTTGAAAGTTATTTTAATAGGTTGTCAAATGAACTTGAAGAGAGTAAGCAAAGAATGTTTGATTATTATGACTATGAAGTTGAAATGAATCAAAAAAATGAGAAAAAGTAGAGAAAATTAGAAGAAGCAGGATAAGAAACTGGCTCAAATTGCACTTTGTGAGTTCTAAATTCCTTATTTTATAAGAGATTTTAGCGAATCACACTTGCAAAGATAGTGTAGCAATTTGTACCAGTTTCCCTTGCATCAACAAACGGGATACCCGTTTTTATTTTTTTATAGGAATTATAGTTTAGAAAGTTGAATAGAAAATTGAAAATAGAAAGTTAGATATAGAAAATTTTTAATTGGATTTAAAAAGAAATTTTTTAATTTTCAGGAGGCCTTTAATGAACAACACAATAAACATAAATGAACTTATACAAAACGAGGTAAATAGAATTTCTTTAAAATATAGCAAAGACTTTTTAGACTGTGAAGACCTTGTTAAAATCACAGGTCTTGGTAGAGATAATGTTAGGAACTTGCTTAGAAGCAAATCTTTTCCAACAACCAAAGTTGGCAAACGACAAGTCGTAAGTGTGCTCAATTTTGTTACTTGGCTAACACTTAACAATAACAAAGGCGAGGTGCAAAATGGCTAAGAATAAGGTTGTTAACAAAACAAAAAGAACTAATGGAGAAGGTAGCATTTTTCAAAGGAAAAGTGATGGCAAATGGGTAGGCAGTATAACTATTGGATATGATGAAAAGGCAGACAAAAGAAAAAGATTATATATGGAAAAAATCAAACTGATGTTGCTAAAAAATTAAGTGAGATTTCTGGAAGAATAAAAAATAATTCTTATGAAATTATTGAACATAAAACATTTGGTGAACTTATGTGTGTGTGGCTTAAAAAATAAAGGGTGATGATGTTAAATTTTTAACGACTTGTAAAGAAATAAAGTGTTTAATAAAAACTTTATTTAAAATCATATATGTGATGTTTACTATATGATTACGAGCAAAAAATCTAAACAAATATGTGATTTAGAAGTTGAAAAATTAAAACATTTTTCGCTTTATCGATTTTAATCTTTAAGTATTTTTTTGATTTGTTCAATTGCATCGTTGAATTTTTTATCTCTATCAATTGAGGTGTCAAGATAAATTATGTTATGCTTTTTGCAAATGTCAATATTTTCTTTATCTTGTAAAGAAACATCGCCCCAAAATTTCATAAGCTTTTCGCATGTAAATTGTTTAGTGTAATCATTCGCATGCTCATATTTTTTTATTATTTTAAATATCTCATTATTTGTTCTTCCACCAAATCCAAAACAAATAATTACATCATTTTTCTCGGCAATACTTAAAACTTGTTCTATATTTAAAAGCGCGCAGTCAAAGATGGTGTCACAACATGAAAACTTTTCATTCCAATATATAAGCTCTTTGGTGAAAGAAGGGAATAGTGTTCTCCTAATATCGCTATTTTTCAATCCCCAATTTTTTGCATTGTTGCTGTCTATTTTTTGTAATGCGTTTCTAAGAGCTTCTGATACGATGATGTTTGAATTTTTAAAAAGGGTTTTAAGTTTTTTAGAAAAAGTTGTTTTACCGGTTCGTGGAAGTCCACATATAAAAATGGTCATTCTTTATCTCCTTAGGAATAATAAAATTTAACTTTTATTTAATAAAATCTTCCAAGATTAAGTCGATATTATATTTAGGAAAATCTTGAATAGTCAAAAGCTTGGGAATAACAAACCATTTTAAAAGATTAAAAAACAAATTTGTTTAAATGAATAAAAAGTTGTTTAATAAATATAAGAGATTAGAAAATGTAAAAATACAATTACTATTTAAGTCACTATTTATGATAAGTATATAATAAGTTTAGATAAAAGTCAAACAAAAAAAACAAGAAAAACTCTATGAAGATTAAAGGCGAAGACAAGAAGAAATAAATACTAAAAAGAACGATTTGCTTTCAAGTATGACAGATGATGAATATGACGACCTGCTTATGCAATTACTTGAAGAACGCAAAGAAAGAAAACGAAAGAGAGAAAAAGATTTTGAGATGTAATGCAATAATGATAAATTTGTGTTATAATATGTTTGAGGTTATAAAATGATTATATTAGACACAAACGCATTGTATTACGCCGCAAAGATAGAACCAAATAATGACATTAAATTAGAAACGTTGTTAAATTATATCAAAAAAAACAAGTGTCTATGCACAAGATATTCGGTTTTTGAAATATTGAATTCAAAATTTTCATTTGAAGAAAAATTAAAAGTTTTGAATTTTATTAAAAATAATAATATTACTTTGGGCTCAACGGATAATATAAATAAAGAAGTTTTAAGTAGTTTAAATCCAAACAATAAAGATGAAAATTATTACAATAGTTTAAAGAAAATTTATGGGAAACATATTATAGATGAAATGGCATATAATATATCATTTTTTGTGATTTGTTATGCTTATGCAAGTATAACAATAATTATAGACAATTATCAGAAGGGTTTAAATGAAGCAAAACTATATTTTAGAGACCATTTTATGCTTTATCAAAAATCAATAGACTTGCATATAAAGAAGATTATTATTAAAAAACTTAAAGAATTAATGAGCAATAATAATTTTAATGCAGAAACTGTTCAAGATGTTTTATTAACTCTAATAGCTAATGTTATGACATATTATTATGAATTAATGAGAAATGCAAAAATACTATTTGAGAGTGGAGATAAAAATTCTTATTATAAACTTATAAAGATCTATAAGAAACTAAAAAACAAAATATTAAAGGACGATTTGTTGCAAAATATACCCTATGAAAGAGAATATTTAAGTATTTGTAAAACAATTATTGATTATTTTGCAACCTCAAAAGAGTATCCGGAATTAAAAATTGGTAGTGTTAAGAATTATTTAAGAAATAAAATTGTTGATTCGATTTATTTTGTTGACCCTAATATGAAAAATGAATTTGAAGAAGTTTTTTTAACTAGACTTATTAATTCACTAATGGTTGAAAGTGCAAAAATGAAACCAAATGATTTTATTGATTATGAAATATTAAGAGAATTCTTCTATAATGAAGAAAATGTAATATTGGTAACTTTTGACAAAAACATGAAAAATATCATGACTCAAGTAGCTGGCATTACAAAATTCAATGATAGTATTCAACTAATTAATTCTTTAAAAAAATAAGTTGACACCTATTAATTCTTTAAAAAAATAAGTTGACACCTATTGACACCTACAGGAGCAGTTTTTGATAGTTTTAGAAAGAATTTGGCAGGTAGTTGGAAGACCGACTACCTGCCTTTTTTTGTGCAAATTTTTGACACCTACGGCACACCAAATTGACACCTAATTTTTTTTCGCCTTAAAAATTCTGTTAAAAATTTGAAAAAGAAAAATCGCTAAAACCCTAGGGAAATAAAGGATTTTAGCGATTTTTATGGTGTGGAGCTACTGACGGGAATCGGACCCGTGACCCCTGCCTTACCAAGGCAGTGCTCTACCGCTGAGCCACAGTAGCATATTAAGTTTTTTATTGATAAATTTTTGGGTTGGTTTTATCTTACCAAGGCAGTGCTCTACCTGCTGAGCTACATCAGCATAGCTCCAAAATGGAGTAAATATTAAGTTGTAATTGTGGTAAAAATAGTGCCTTTCTTGTCTTACCAAGGCAGTGCTCTACCGGCTGAGCTACATCAGCACAGCTCCAAAATGGAGTAAATATTCAGTTGTAATTTTGATTAAAATTGCCGATTGCTTGTCTTACCAAGGCAGTGCTCTACCGGCTGAGCTACATCAGCATAGCTCCAAAATGGAGTAAATATTCAGTTGTAATTTTGATTAAAATTGCCGATTATTTGTCTTACCAAGGCGGTGCACTACCGACTGTGCTACATTAGCATAAGCAATTTTATTAAATTTTTGAGTGTTTTTTGAAGTGCAAATTTTGGCTGCTTTTAAATTACCAAGGCTGTGCGATTGACTCTGCGCCACTCAAGCATGAAGCAAATGACAATATAAAAATATCATATATTTTGTTTTGTGTCAAATATTTTTTTGCATTTTATAATGGAAAAGTAATTTATTGATATGACAGAAGAATTTTTAAGTGACAAGTTGAAAGGCTTCTTATCTAATTTTTATTATATGAGTTTTAAAGCTTTTTATTGATATTTGATTACTTTGTTTTTTCTAGAAAGTCTTTATAAAAATATAAAAGAAAAAAGACCGAAAGTCTATGCCTGACTTTTTCGGTCTTTTTGCTGTTTTATTCTTTGCCTTGTTCTTGATCGGCATCATTTTTAGGTAAAGCTTGAATTTTTTTCTCCAATTCTTTGATGTTTTCTTCAAGCACATCGCAATAATTATTAACGTGGCGGATTAAGTCAGCCAATAACCAATCTAATTCGTCCCAGTTCTCTGTACCTAAGAGAGAGCCAGTGCAATATTCAGGGACATACTTACCGCCATTTTTTAAAATGTTGGATAGTTTATATTCTGTAGCGCTAAGCTTGCCTGCTCTGTCCCTTACAGCCTTTGCTTTTTCTATCAAGTCTTTGTCCATAATCAATTCCTCCTTTTTATGGTTTCTAACTTCATTATACTCGGGGGGGGGAATTGTCAAGTCTTTTTTTTAAATAGTGTAAAAAAGGTCAAATTTTTCATTTTTTGTCAGTTTTTGATAAATATTTTTGCTTTTTATTGACTTGGGCTGTTAAAAAAATTATAATAAAGCTATGTTGGAAATCAAAAACTTAAACTACTCTGTCACAGAAAATGGTGCAGAGAAAACAATATTAAACAATATCAATTTGACCTTTGAAGACAATAAAATATATGTGATCACTGGGCATAATGGAAGTGGAAAGTCAACGCTGCTTAAAATCATTATGGGGATTGCAAAGCAGACAAGTGGTCAAATCTTTTTTGACGGGCAAGATATTTCTGAGCTTGGCATAACTGAAAGGGGACAAAGAGGAATAAGTTATGCTTTTCAGCAACCAGTCACATTTAAAGGGTTGAGGGTCAAAGACTTGCTTGACATCGCGGCAGGAGAAGAGCATAATCTGTCGGCCTTATGCGATGTGCTTTCAAAGGTTGGGCTTTGCGCTAAGGATTATATCAACAGAGCACTTGATGACAAGCTTTCTGGTGGTGAACTTAAACGCATTGAGCTTGCGGTGACGCTTGCAAGAAAGGGAAAGCTGAACATGTTTGACGAGCCAGAGGCTGGAATTGACCTTTGGAGCTTTGAAAATTTGACCTCTTTGTTTGAAAACTTGAAAGGTGCAACAAACATTATTGTAAGCCACCAAAAGCGCATTTTGGAAATTGCCGATGAGATCATCCTTTTAAGTGATGGACAGGTCGCTTTGCAAGGGGCAAAGAAAAAAGTTTTGCCAAAATTGTCTGACAATTCTTGTGGAAGGCTTAGGGAGGTGAACAATGGATAAAATCGACCGTGAGCTTTTAGAGCGAGTTGCAGACCTTCACAAAGTGCCAACAGGTTCATTTAATATTCGCAAAAATGGCGAAGCAATTGCCAGAGGCTCCACAAAAGACATTGAGATTGTTCCAAAGAAAAACAAAAGCGGAATTGATATCATTGTGAAAGATGGCGTAAAAAACAAAAGCGTGCATATTCCAGTTATCTTGACTCTTGGCGGATTTAGCGACCTTGTTTACAACGATTTCTATATTGGCAAAGACTGCGATGTGACCATTATTGCAGGTTGTGGCATCCATAACAAAACTTGCAAAGACAGTCAGCATGATGGAATCCACTCATTCCATGTGGGAGAAAATTCAAAAGTGCGCTATGTTGAAAAGCATTATGGCGCAGGCGAGGGCAGTGGAAAGAAAATTCTTAACCCAATCACAAAAATTGCTATGAAAAAAGGATCTAGCATGGAATTTGAGTCAATTCAGATTGGAGGAGTCTCTTCAACAGTGCGAAAAACTTACGCCAAACTGCAAGATGACTGTGTGCTTAACATCAAGGAAAACATTTTGACAACAGATGAGCAATATGCCAAAACCTATTTTAAGGTTGAACTGCTTGGCGAAAACTCTAAGTGCGATGTTGTCAGCCACAGCGTTGCAGAAGGGCATTCTTATCAAGAGTTTATCTCTGACATGATAGGCAAAAACAAAAGTTTTGGTCATGTTGAGTGTGACGGAATTTTGATGGATGAAGGGCGCATTGTTTCTGTGCCAAAGATTGACGCAATTTCAAAAGATGCATCACTTGTGCATGAGGCGGCAATTGGAAAGATTGCTGGCGACCAACTTATCAAACTTATGAGCCTTGGCCTTTCTCAAGAAGAAGCTGAAAAAACCATCATCAAAGGATTTTTGTATAACTAAAAAAACAATATAAGAGATTTAACATATTTCAGAATAAACAAAAAAGATAATACAAATCAAAAATTGTATTATCCTTTTTTAATTTTAATATCAAAAATTTAAACTTCCTTCATAGACATAAATATAAGATAAAGGTTTGCAAATGTTTGAAATTGGGCTATTTACACTTACCTTTGTGAGTTTTTCTTGTATATTCTCAAATTGGTTTCGACTTAAAATTCGTTCAACAATTTGTCCGTTTTCTCGAATTTCCAAAATGCCTGTGCCTGCCCAAAAATCTGTCATTGATGACTTGCTTGAACCAATGTGCAACCAAGCTTCGCCACCTGGTCCAAGTCCAAATGAAAACAAAAGCGGAATATTGGTTTCTTTTTCAAAAAAGTCGTTTCCACGCACTTCATAATCGGCATCTAAGAAAGCTTCATTGAAAATTCGTGATTGTTTGTATAATTTTTCTTTTTCGCTGTCAGTCAAGTTTGAGTAATCAACAACACCATTAATCTTGAAATTTGTCTTTGCTTTTTGTAGTCTTCGTGCTTGGTCATCTGGTGCATAGTTATTAAAACGCTCTGTATATTCTGGCATCATTTCTTCAATTCTTGCAAGCAATTTTTGTTTGTCAAAATTATAGTCTTTATATTGTTCTCTTGCAAGACTGAGTTTCATCTCAACATATTTTTGTTTGCTGTTGAAATATTTAAGTGCTTCTCTAAAAGTCTTTGTGTATTCATCAAGTCCAGATTGCGGAACATTGTTAAGTTCGCTTAAAATAATTTCTTCGCTTTCATATTCTATTGAGCTTTTGTTGTCTGTATAATTTGCGCAAATGGGCAACAAATATTCAAGCATGAATTTCATATTAAATATTTCAGCCCAGTCAATGGTTGGATAAGATGGTGCCCACCAATGTTTATATCCGCCAAATGATGGAACAAAGTTTAATGGCAGTTTCTTTTCTATGATATTGTTTAATTTTGCCTCTACATCAACTCTTACTTGTGGGTCAACGGCATATTTTCTAAACTTTTTAGCAAACAATCTGTCTATCATTTTGGTTTCTAGTTTTGTGTCAAGATTGTCTAAATTTAGCAAACAATCATTTATATAATTGTTTACAATTTCTTCTATATTCATAATAAAAACCCCTTACTTAAAATAAACTCTTTTTATTATAATAACATAATATCATTGTAAAGTCTATAATAATCAGCAAAATAATTGCTTTTTCACATCTTTTCGTAGTTGTTGTGTTTTGCAAGGCCAGGCATTAAAAGCATGTTTCCAGCGGTGGCAAGAACAAAAGCACCGTTTTTGAGTTCTATATTTGTTATCGTCAAAGTGAAGTCTTTTGGCACGCCCAGCGCTTTTGGATTATCTGACAGCGAATTTTGGGTTTTTGCAATGATAACTGGAAGATTTTTGGAATATTTTTCAATTTTTTTAAGATTTTGTTTTGCTTTTTCTGTCAAAACAACTTTTTTCCCGCCATAAACTTTTGTGGCAATGTTTTCAAGTTTTTGTTTTAATGGTTGGTCAAAGGAATATGCAAACTTAAGAGGCGTTTGTTTTTGGCAAAGTTTTTCGATGGTTTTGGCAACAGATTGTCCGCTTTGTGTGTAAGGTTCGATTTCAATAAAATCAAGTTTGTGTTGGTTGCATAGAAGTGCAAACTGGGTTAAAAGTTCTTCGCTGTCGCTATCAAATTTATTTAAGCAAACAAGCGCCTTCTTGCCAAAGACTTTTTCAATTGTGCTGTAGTGATGCAGAAGGTTTGCAAAGCCCTTTTCAAGCTTTTCGTCATCGCGATTGCCTTCACCATGATGAATAAGCGCTTTGATGGTTGCAACAACAATGATAAGATTTGGATTGAGAGAGTTTTCTTGACAAAGTAGATCCAAAAATTTTTCACCGCCACAGTCAAAGCCAAAGCCGGCTTCGGTGACGACATAATCGGCAGAGGACAGGGCAGTCTTTAAGCTTATAACACTGCTTGTGCCAAGTGAAATGTTGGCAAAAGGCCCGCAGTGGACAAGCGCTGGTGTTTTATTTTTGCTCTGCACAAGGTTTGGCTTCAACGCGTTTTTCAAAAGTAAAAACATGGCGTTTTGAGCATTCAAGTCCTTTGCAAAAATTGGTTTGTTTTTTTCGTTAAAGCCTACCAAAATTTCTCCAAGCCTTGTTTTGAGGTCATTTTCATCCTTTGCAAGCGTCATGATAGACATTATCTCGCAGGCTGGAGTGATTGAAAAACTTTCCTCTCGAGAGGAAAGTTCGACCTCTCTCAGCGCGCGGTCGTTTAGGTCCAATGTTCTGTGAAAACAAACTTCTTTGATTTTTAAAGTATTGCCTTGATAGATGTGATTGTCAATAATTGCGCATAGCAAGTTGTTTGCTGAAGTGATTGCATGAAAGTCGCCAGTAAAGTGCAGGTTGATCTCTTCCTCTGGAACAATCATTGATTTGCCACTTCCGACTGCGCCACCTTTAACTCCAAAAACTGGCCCAAGGCTTGGCTCTCGCAGTGCAAGACAGACCTTTTTTCTGTCTTTTGCAAGGTCATCCGCAATGCAAATGGCAGAGGTGGTTTTGCCTTCACCAAAAGGGGTTGGATTTATTGAAGTAAGCAAAATAAGTTTGCCTTGCTTTTCGCCTTTCTTTTTTAAAAATTTGTTTTCTGGCAAATTCACTTTGGCAATATAGTCACCAAAGTGAAAGACATCTTTTAAAGCAAGTTTTTTTGCAATTTTGTCAATTTTTTGCATTTTTTCTCCGTTTTTTATTGTTTTTCCAGCTTTTTATAGCATTTTTTCTGGCTTAGTGCCATTGCCAAGAGGTGACCTCTTCAATGTCTTCACCATTTTCAGCGATATAGCGCTTATGTTTTTTGAGAAGATTTTTCATTTTGTTTTCAAACTTTTTGTCATCTATGCCCAAAAGCCTGAGGGCAGAAAGCGAGAGGTTAAATCTGTCAATTTTGTTTTGAACTCTCATGTCAAAAGCGGTTGTTATGCTTCCTTCTTCGTTGTAGCCATGCACTTCAAAGTTATAGGCTTTGCGCTCGGCAAGCATGTCGTAAATAAACTTTGGATAGCCGTGGAAGGCAAACAGCACAGGTTTGTCTTTTGTGAAGATTTTGTTAAACTCGTTGTCAGTAAGCCCATGAGGATGAAGAGCATGTGGCTCAAGTTTCATCACATCAACAACATTGACAAATCTTATTTTTAAAGTTTGAAAGCTGTCTTTTAAAATCGTCACGGCAGCCAGAGCTTCCAAAGTTGGAGTGTCGCCAGCAGAGGCGATAACGATGTCAGGCTCTTTTTCATCTCGGCTTGCCCATTTCCAAACGCCGATGCCTTTTGTGCAATGCTCTTTGGCTTCTTTTGCGCTTAGCCATTGGAAAGAAGGGTGTTTTGATGCGACAATCACATTGATATAGTTTTTGCTTGCTTGGCAGTGGTCATAGCATGAGAGCAAACAGTTTGCATCAGGTGGAAGATAAATTCGCACAATCTCCGATTTTTTGTTTGCAATGTGATCCAAAAATCCAGGTTCTTGGTGAGTGTAGCCATTATGGTCTTGTTGCCAAACATTTGAGGTCAGCACAAGGTTAAGCGAAGAAATTGGCGCTCGCCATGGCAAACTTCGGCAAACTTTCAGCCACTTTGCGTGTTGTGAGACCATAGAGTCAATCACGCGCGCAAAAGCCTCATAGCTGTGGAACATTCCATGTCTGCCTGTGAGAAGATATCCTTCAAGCCAACCTTCGCACATGTGTTCACTTAAATATGAGTCCATAATGCGACCGCTTTGTGATAGGTATTCATCAGTTGGCAAAATTTCAGCGTTAAAATCGCGCTTTTCAGTTTTAAACATGTCATACAAACGGTTGCTCATTGCCTCGTCTGGACTAAAAACGCGATAGTTTTGATTGTCGCGGTTCAGCTCAAACACTTTGCCAATATAAGAGCCAAGAACCTTCATGTCTTGCGCTTTAACTTTGCCGTGACCATTTGTTTTGACAGCAAAGTCTTGCCAAGAAGGCAAAATGATTTCTTTTAAAAGTTTGCCACCATTTGTGTGAGGGCAGGCAGAAATTCTTTTGTCGCCTTGAGGCAAAATCTCTTTTATTTCTTCTTTTAATTTGAAGTTATCATCAAAATTTTCGTTGACATTATAGCTTTTAAGCCAATTTTCTAGCATTTTTAAAGTTTTTTCGTCTTTCACCTCAATTGGAATTTGATGAGCGCGGAAAGAGCCTTCAATCTGTTTTCCGTCAACCTCTTTTGGGCCAGTCCAGCCTTTTGGCGTTCTAAGCACAATCATTGGAAAAAGTGGCGTAAAGTTTTCGCCCTTTTCTCTTGCTCTATGCCAAATTTTTTGGATGTCTTCAATTGCCTTATCCATTGCTTTTGCCATTTTTTTATGCATAAGCATTGGCTGGTCGCCTTCAACAAAATATGGCTTCCAGCCGTAACCTTCAAGAAGCTTTTGAAGTTGAGGTTTTGGAATTCTTGAAAGGATGGTTGGATTGCTGATTTTATAGCCATTTAGGTGCAAGATTGGCAAAACTGCTCCGTCATTTTTTGGATTTAAAAACTTGTTTGAGTGCCATGAGGTTGCAAGAGGCCCGGTTTCTGCCTCGCCGTCACCAACAATGACAGCGCAAATCAGATTTTTGTTGTCAAAGACCGCGCCAAAACCATGAGCAAGGCTATAGCCAAGTTCGCCACCTTCATGAATAGAGCCAGGTGTTTCAGGTGCAACATGGCTTGAAACGCCACAAGGGAAGGAAAACTGTTTGCAAAGTTTTTTCAGCCCTTTTTCATCTTCGCTTACATCAGGATAAACCTCGCTGTAAACGCCTTCAAGATAAGAGTTTGCAACAAAAAAGTTTCCGCCATGACCTGGGCCAGAGATGAGCATTGCGTCAATATCATATTTTTTGATAACTCGGTCAAGGTGAGCATAGACAAAGTTTTGTCCTGGCACCGTTCCCCAGTGTCCAACAACTTTGACTTTGACATCATCCATTTTAAGCGGTCGTCTTAAAAGAGGGTTGTCTTTAAGATAAAGCTGAGCCACTGACAAATAGTTTGCAGTGTTAAAATATCGATTTAAAAGATTGAAATATTTTTGACTTTGAAAATCTCTCATAATTTTTCTCCGTTTTTATTATATCACAGCAAAAATTTTTAACAAAAACAAAATAGCCAAAAACTTTTGACAATTTTGATTTTGGTTTGCTTCTATCATGCTTTTTTCATTTTTCAACAAAAAATTGAAGTTTTTTAGCTGACAATTTGGCAAATTTTGTCTAGATTGTTTGACTATTTTTTCAAAAAAAGTATAATAATTTTGCATATCACAAAGAATTATCAAATTATGGTTGAAATTTTTGTTTTTTCATGCTATAATACTTTCAAGAGGTTTTAAATGAGCGTAAGTTTTCTTTGTGATTGGTTTCAAGATTGGGGAAATGCAATAAAAAATGGACTTGGACAAACTGGTCTTATCATAATGCTGGTTGTGCTGGGATCACTTGCACTTCTTATTACTTGGAACATTTTAAAGGCCTCACTTGGAAAAACAAAGGTAAAAATTTTGTGGGGACAGATTGTTCTGCTTATCATAATTATCTTGTTTTTGGCCTGGTTCTTTACTTTAGTTTAAGGGGATATGATTATGTTTAACTTTTCTTTACTTCTAGACAACGAAATTCAAAGTGATTTTCTCACTTCTTTTCTGCCTATCTTAAGATATATTCTTTTTGGGCTTATCATTGCAAGCGCAATCGTTTTGATTGTCACAACACTTATGCAATCAAATGACTCAAACAACAGCATTGATGCTTTTACTGGTGGCGGACAAGAAAGTTATTATGCTCAAAACAAAGGTGCATCGCGTGATGGCATTCTCAAAAAAATCACCATTGCAATGGCTTCAATCATCATCATTTGCACAATTTTATTCTTCTGCTCACTTCTTATCAACGCTGTGCCTGAAACATCAACTACAGTATAAGCAAAGGATAGGGTATGGAAATCAAATTAAAGATTTTAGAGTTTTTAAAAAAAGAGGGTTTGGTCGTCAAAGGGCTGGACAATCTTTTTTCTTTTATAGCCAAAACTTACAACTTCTCATTGCAGTCGGTGAAGAAAGAATTTGACAAAATGAAGAAAAATGGCGAGGTTTTTGAGGAAAGCAAAGGGCATTTTGTGGCCGTTCCAACAGAAAACTATCAAAAGGGCAAGTTTATTGGCAACGCAAAAGGCTTTGGTTTTGTCCAAATTGATGCGCTCGGTGAAAAAGAAGACATCTTTATTCCTGCAAATATGACCATGAATGCAATTGACGGCGACGAGGTTATCGTCAAGGTGCTGTCGGCGGGAGAAGAGGGAAGCGACGGAAAGGTCGTTTCAATTTACAGACCGCTTGACAAACTTGTTGGTGTGGTTGAAAAGGTTGGCAAAAACTTTTTCCTTGAGCCAGACAACAATCACATACCTTTTAAGATAAAACTTATCTCTGGCAACAACTTTTGGAAGGATGACCGCGTGGTTGTCTCTCTTTTGCGCGACAATAAGGGCTTGAGAGGAAAGGTTATTGAAAATCTTGGCAAAAGCAGCGACATCAAAGCGTGCGAGCTTGGGCTTATCAGAGAGTTCAATCTTTACGAAACCTTTCCAGAAAGTGTTGAAAATGAGTGTAAGGCAATTTCTGATTCTGTCCTTCCAGCTCAAAAACAGGGCAGAAAAGATTTTACCAAAGAGGTGACCTTTACCATTGACGGCGAAGATGCAAAAGACTTTGACGATGCTGTGGGCATTTCTAAAGAGGCAAATGGCAACTACAGACTTTCAGTGCATATTGCAGATGTTGGCGAGTATGTCAAATATGACAGCGCGCTTGATGAAGAGGCTTACAAACGAGGCACAAGCGTGTATTTTCCAACCTCAGTGCTTCCAATGCTTCCTGTAAAACTCTCAAACGGCATCTGCTCTTTAAATGAAGGCGTTGAAAGACTGACCCTCTCTTGCATTATGGAAATAAATAAAGAGGGGCAGGTTGTTTCTCATCAAATTTATGAGGGCGTTATCAAAAGCTCGGCAAGATTGACCTATACCGAGGTTTACAAGGTGCTTTGTGGTCAAAAAGCAAGCGAAAAGGCAGAGAAAGTGAAAAATGAGCTTCTTTTGATGCACGAGCTTTCAAAAATTTTGCAAGCAAAAAGAATAAGAGAAGGCTCGCTTGATTTTGAAATTCCAGAAGTTGAGTTTGTTTTTGATGAAAACGGCATGGCGGTTGACCTTAAAGAGCGCGTCAGAAACGATGCGCATAGGTTGATTGAAGACTTTATGATTGTGGCAAACGAAACGGTTGCAAAAGAGTTTTGCGACAAAGAAATTCCATTTGTCTATCGTATTCACGAGTCACCACGCAAAGAAAAGGTCATTTCAGTGCTTGAATTTTTGAAAGGTGTTGGCGTAAAAACTCCAGCTCTTCCAGAAAATGTGACGCCAAAGTTTTATCAACAACTTCTTTCTTCAATAGAAGGGCAGAATTATCAAAAAACAGCAAACAAAATCATTTTGCGTTCAATGCAAAAGGCAAAATACACAAACAAGTGTTTGGGGCACTTTGGACTTGGGCTGGAATACTACTGCCATTTTACTTCACCAATTCGAAGATATCCAGACCTTACAATTCACAGAATAATCAAAGAGTGCTTACACAAAAAAGCACTTTCTTCTCAGCGAAAGACAGAACTTGAAGAATTTGCCTATCAGTCAGGTGAGCAGTCAAGCGTGACAGAGCGCAACGCTGAAAAATGTGAGCGCGAGGTTGATGACCTTTGGAAAGCATATTTGATGAAAGATCGCATTGGCGAAGAGTTTGATGCAATCGTTTCGTCGGTGACAAATTTTGGTCTGTTTGTCGAACTTGAAAACACTGTTGAAGGGCTTATCAAAATTGAAGATTTGCCAGCAGACCAATATCTGTTTTTTGAAAAGCAGCTAAAGCTTAAAGGGCAAAGCCACACCTTCTCAATAGGCGACAAGCTGAGGGTTAAACTTACAAATGCAAACATCTACACGCGAAAAATCGATTTTGTGCTTGCTTGACCAAAAATTGCTATAAAAAGTTGAATTTTAGCGTAAAAAATGATAAAATAAGGCAAAAATATTGAAAAAACACAAAAAAAGTCGAAAATTTTCAATAATTTTGCCATTTTTTTTAAAAAGGGTATTGAAATTGTTTTGAAAACATGTTATAATGGAGGCGAGATGAAGATAATCGCAAACAACAAAAAGGCTTATTTCAACTTCTTCGTTTCAGATGTGTTTGAAGCAGGCATTGTTTTGAAGGGCAACGAAATCAAGTCTGTTTTAGCAGGAAAAATCAACTTGTCTGACAGCTATGTTGTTATCAAAAATGGCGAGGCAATCTTGAAAAACTGCTATATTCCGCCTTGGCAAGTTACTTCAAATTTGGTGGACACAAGGCCTGACCGAAAACTGCTTTTGCATAAAGAAGAAATTCGAAAGCTTGAGCGAAAAAAGCAAGAAAAAGGGTATGCAATAGTGCCAACTAAAGTATACTATAAAAGTGGACTTGTCAAAGTTGAAATCGCTCTTGCCAAAGGAAAGAAGCTTTATGATAAAAGAGATGTCCTGAAAGACAAGGCTGTCAAACGGGATATCGAGCGCGAACTTAAAAACTTTTAACACCCATGGGGGCGTTATTGGTTTCGACAGGGAGCATTTTATCAAAGCGTAAAGCGCGTGGTAGTTGTCTAGGCCTACCTTAAAAATGGACAAAAAAATAAACGCAAACAATGAAAGAAGCTACAACGGCGCTGCCTTAATGGCTGCCTAAGTGGCAAAAAAAGTTCAAAAGATTTTGAACAGCTCTCGTTTTAACCTGGCTAGTTTCAACGCGGGTTCAACAAAAAGCCAAAATTCTATAGCGAGTTTGTCTTTATAACTATAGAAAAACAAAAGACTTGTCAAAATTGTTTGTTTATGGACGAAATTTTGATGAAAAACCAAACATAAACTAAACGCGTAGAAAAACTTTGTTAAAGCTTTTTGGAAGCGGGTTCAAATCCCGCCGTCTCCACCACAAAAAACAAAAAAAGGGGTAGTATTATGGACACTGTTATTGTAACCGTCGTTGTAACTCTTGGAATTATCATTGCTGGAGGATTTTTAATCTATTTCCTTGGCGATCTTTTCATGAGCATTGCAAGTCGCGGAAAGAAAGATGATGAGGCTATCAAAGGAAAAACTAAAAGAGATAGCAAAAAAATTCAGGCTGTGCTTGAAGAAAAATATCCTGAGGATGCTGATAAGATCAAAAATGACCCTGAGTATGCAGAGGTAGTTCTTGCAGGCGGTCAAGTTGAAGCTTACGATCCAAACGAAGAGGAAAGAAAAGCAGAAGAAGAGCAAGAAGTTGCTGTTGACGAGGCTGTTGAAACTCAAGAAGAGCCAGAAGCTCAAGAAGAACCAGCTCAGACTGAAGAGCCAGCAGAAGAGCCAGTTGAAGAAACTGTAGAGGAGCCTGCTCAAGTTGAAGATGACAATGCTGAAGCTGAAAGAATTGCAAGACGCAGACAAGAAATCCTTGACAGAATCAATCGTTTGACTCAAGAGGCAGAAGAGGAAGAAGAAGCTGAAGAAGAGAGCGAAGAAGAAGTTGATCTTACTGAAGAAGGCGAGGAAGAGGCTGCTGAAGAAGCTGAAGAAACTGAAGAAGCACCAGCAGAGGAGCCTGCTGATGTTGACGACGCTGTCGTTGGCTTTACTGCTGAAGAGCTTGAAGAACTTCTTGCAAAAGAGAAAGAAGAGCTTAAGGCAAATGAAAAAGAGCTCAGAAAATGCAAGAAAGAATTTATTCCTCTCAGAAGAGTTAAGAAAACTCTTGAAAGAGATGAACAAAAACTTCGCAGACGCGAAGCTTTGGTTGCAAAACAAAAAGTTGAGCTTTATGGCGTAAACAACATTGCTGATATTGATGAAGAAAAGGCAAAGAAACTTTCTGAAGACCTTGACCTTCTTGACGGACTTAAACTTTCTGTTCAACATTGCCAAGAAGTTATGGAGAAAAACGAAGAAAGATATCCTCTTCTCGAACAAATTTTCAACCTTCTTTCATCTAAGAATGCAAGCCTTAAGGCAGATATTGCAACTCATGAAAAAATGCTTGCTAGACTTAATGGCTCAAATGGTGATAGTGAAGAATAATACAAAACCTTAAAAATAGCAAAAAACCTCTTTTTCAAGAGGTTTTTTTGTTACCTTTGTGCAAATTGCCTATTGACGAAAGCTTAAAATTGCAGTATAATATTTAAGCAAAAGGAGAAAAAATGAAAAAGGAATTAATTCAACTTATTTTTCAAAATTTTGATAAAAATGAATGGTTTATTTCAAATCAATCCATCGAAAATCCCAATTCAATTGAGGGCTGTAAGATTACTATAAGGTCTCTGCTAAACAATAGAACAATTGAATTTCAAGTTCGTGATGGTAATCTATTGATGCCTCAAGCATTACCTTTTGAGATAAAATTAAATCTTACTAGAGGTTTTAGAGAAATGATGGGCAAAGACCTAGTTATTGAAGATAGAATAACAAGGCGCCGACTTTGTGAAATTATCAGTATGGCAGGTGCTATTGAAGAGATGTCAGAGTTAAATCTGCTTAAAGATTCCAAAGGTACTCTTCCATTTTTAAGCATACCACAAACAACGATGTCTAGAATTTTCCGCAATACTCATATAAAATTGTATTATGATAAAGCAAATGTTACTTTTTCTAATTTACAAATTGGAGATGTTGTTTCTGTTTTAGGAGAGATAACAACTAGCAGTCAATCTTTTGCTAAGACAAGACCTTGCCTTGTGTATGCATTAAATCCATTTACAAAAAGAGTCTATGTTTGTCCAATAACATCTTCTGCCAAAGATTTTGATCGTGTTGATTCTCCACTTATTCCTTTTGATCAAAATTGCTATTTCGATAAAGCAAAAAGTCTTGATAAAACATATTTATTTTTGTCAGAAGCTAGATATATAGGAACAGAAGAGATTAATAAAGTTATTGGTCATGTTGAGAAAGATGAATTAAGAAAATATTTGGATGCAATAAACAGATATCAGCGTAATATAATACACGAATCTCTCAATAGTTTGAATAGTAAACCTCGCATAATTATCGAAAATGAAGAGCCTGAAAGTGAATCGCCAAATATTAAACAGGCTGAAGAACAAAACGAACAACAATCTCCAGATCCAGACAATTATGCAAAACAAAATAATGATAGCCAATTGAATGATAAATTCTTTGATGGCGAAGGAAAATTTACAAACGAAAGTATAACGCTTGATAAATATATCGATGAAATAAAAACACATGTTATAGAAATTTTAAAAACACGATATAATATTGCAGACTTCTTTTCCGATATTGCTTTTGCAAAATCTGGACGCTTAGATGATGAATTTTATCATGCGGTGTTAAATAAATGGCAAAAAAACAGACAAAAATATCCTCAAATAGATATTCAAATAAACAGATTTAGTATCAAACTTTGCGTGCATACACCTAAGTCAATGTCTCATTATATATTCGATGATGAACTATCAAATTATCTTATTAAAACAATGCAAAAATATATTCCAGACTATTATATTTATCTGACTTATCACATCATTTCACAAGCAGTGAAGAATAATAAGGGTGTCTCAGAAACAAAAACCTATTTATCAAAATTAGGTTTAAAATATGATGGAGATATACATAAATTAATGTCTGACCCAAATTCATTGCAACCGAACCTTTTGTCTTATGATAAATCTTTTTATAAGGATGATGAAGAAAATGAATAATCACGAAAGCAACCACAAAAGTGTGGTTGTTTTTGTTTAAAATGTTTTTCTGTGAAAATTGTTCTGCAAATGCATGAAATTGGTCGTTCTGCAAATTCTTCTTATAAGCAGAATTTATTTTTTTAAGTTGCTTATAAGATACAATGTTTACGAATAATGTCGAAAAAAGGAGAATTTGTGGAATACCTATCAAATTTCAGCAAAAACTTGAAAATTCTCATGCGCGAAAAGGGGCTTAAGCAAGTTGAGGTGGCTGAGGCGGTTGGTTGCAATAAAGGCACGGTTTCAAAATGGCTTAATGGAAAGATTGAACCAGGGCTTGTCTATATCGCCAAGCTTTTGGAAATTTTAAATTGCACTTTTGAAGAACTTATCTCTGATTAGCTTGCTTTGGCTGACAAATTTATGATATAATAAACGCATGATAAAGATTGTAAAAAGCTGGTTTACTCTTCTTCAAGACGAGTTTGCAAAGGATTATTTTAAATCTTTGCAGAGTTTTTTGGGGGAAGAATATTCTTGTGCCACAGTTTATCCAAAAGAGGAAAATATTTTTAATGCGCTCAACTTTGTTCCGCCTGACAAAGTGAAAGTGGTGATTATTGGACAGGACCCTTATCATGAGCCAGGGCAGGCTCAGGGACTGTCTTTTTCTGTGCCTGAAAATTTTCCTTATCCGCCATCACTTGTCAATATTTTTAAGGAAATTGAAGATGACCTCCACATCAAATGCTTGCCTTCTGGCGATTTAACTCGTTGGGCAAAGCAAGGCGTTCTGCTTTTAAACACAGTTTTGACAGTGCGCAAAGGGCAGGCAAACTCGCATAAAGATAAGGGCTGGGAAAAGTTGACATCAAAGATTATTGAAATTTTGGGCAAGAAAAAAGAGCCTATTGTCTTTATGCTTTGGGGAAGTTATGCTCAAAGTTTTGAACCGCTGATTGAAAGTCAACATCTTGTTTTAAAAGCGCCACATCCAAGTCCGCTGTCAGCCTATCGAGGCTTTTTTGGCTGCAAACATTTTTCAAAATGCAACCAGTTTTTGCAAAAAAATGGACAAACTCCAATAGATTGGAAGTAGTTTTATTGACATAAAAAAAGAATTTGTGATAGAATGAAGCTTAAAGGTGGTAAGAAAACATGACAGACAAAAATTTATACAGAGAACTTAAAGAGCGTGGACTTTTATATCAATGCACTGATGAAGAGGCTTTGAAAAAACTTATTGAAAGCGGAAAACCATTTGCCCTTTATGAAGGCACCGATCCAACAATGGACAGTTTGCACATAGGGCACTGCGTTCCTTTTTGCATTTTGCGCAGATTTCAAAAGGCTGGGCATAAGGTTTATCTTTTGATGGGAGGGGCAACCGCTTCAGTTGGCGACCCTTCTGGCAAAACAGAAATGAGAAAACTTCTTTCAAAACAAGAACTGGCAAACAATATTGCACAAATCAAAAAATCGCTCTCAATTTTCCTTGACTTTGAGGGTGAAAACAAAGCTGAAATTGTCAATAATGATGACTGGTTTAAAGGCTATGATTATGTGGATTTTATGCGTGAAGTGGGCGTTCATTTCAATGTCAACAAAATGATTTCAAATGAAATTTATGCAAACAGACTTAAAGAAGGCGGACTGACCTTTTTTGAAATGGGCTATATGCTTATGCAAGCCTATGATTTTGTTCACCTTAACGAAAAGTATGGTTGCACTCTTGAGTGGGGTGGCGCTGACCAATGGGGCAACATCGTTGCGGGCACAGAGCTTGGCAGAAAACTCAACTTGATTGACAACAAAAACAGACAGATGATAGGTGCAACAAATCCGCTTTTGCTTACTCCAGAGGGCAAAAAGATGGGCAAGACTGAAAAGGGCGCAATTTGGATTGATAAAGACAAGATTTCAGCTTATGACTTCTATCAAGGCATATATCAAACTCCAGACGCTTGCGTCGAAATGATGTTTGCGCTTTTTACCGACCTTCCAATGAGCCATATAAAGCAAATTATTGCAGAGGATATCGTCAAGGCAAAGAAAGAACTTTGCTTTGAAATCACCAAATTTGTCCGCGGTGAAGAAGACGCCATAAAGGCAAGGACTATGAGTGAAAACCTTTTTGTTCAGGGCGGAGATGATGCCCCTGAAATTGTGATTGATAAAAGCTTGGCAGAAAATGGCATAAACATTTGTGATCTTTTGGTTATGACAAAACTTTGCTCGTCAAAGAGCGACGCTCGAAGAATGATTGAGGGCGGAGCCATTTCAGTGAAAGGCGAGAAAGTGAACGATTTTTCAATAGTTATCAAGAAAAGCGATTTTGAAAATGGTTCAATTTTGCTCAAAAAAGGCAAGAAAAACTTTGTTAAGGCAGTTTTAGGTTAAAAATAAATGACAAAATTTGACAGAGAAGTTGAAGTGATTGAGAAAAAGTCTAAGTTTTTAGGCTTTCTTCTTTCTTGTCAAACTGAAAATGAAATCAAAGATGCTCTTGAATTTTTGAAGCAAGAACATAAAAAAGCCACTCACATTTGCTGGGCAGGCAGACTGAAAAGTCCTTTTTATGAAAAGGCGGTTGATGACGGCGAGCCAAGCGGAACTGCTGGCAGACCTATTTTGAATGTTTTGCAAAAAAAAGAGATGCAAAATGTGGCAATCTTTGTTGTGCGATACTTTGGCGGAATAAAACTTGGTGCAGGTGGCCTTGTGCGAGCATATAGCAAAGTGGCGGGAGAACTTGTGAAATGAAAATAACTGAAATAAAAAAGATTGGCAAGGGCGACAGATATTACCTTTATGTTGACGATGAATGTTTGGGAGTTATGGAAGCCGAAGTGCTTGCCAGGCACAGCCTGAAAACTGGTCAAGAGTTTGACAAAAACTTTTTTGATGACCTTATTTTAGAAAACGGCGACTATGCGTGCTTCAACAGAGCACTGGGACTTCTTGCCAAGCTTATGAAAACGGAAAAACAACTTCGCGACTATTTGAAAGAGAAAAAATACCCAAAGGTTTGCATTGATAAAGCAATCGAAAAATTGAAAGAATATGGCTATATCAATGACGAGGCGTATGCAGAAAATTATATCAATCTTTCATCTGCCAGCAAGAGCAGGCGAAAAATAAAATACGAGCTTCTTGCAAAAGGTGTTAAGGAAGAGATTATTGAAAATGCACTTGAAAGTTTTACCGACGAAAATGAATATGATGTTTGCCTGAAATTTGCAGAAAAATATCTGAAAAACAAACAGATTGACTTGAAGACCAAACAAAAATTTTATAGCCATCTTGCAGGAAAGGGCTTTGGCTTTTCTGATATTGCAAGGGCATGGGAAGAGGTGACAAATGATAGGGATTGACATTGACGATGTTGAAAGATTTGACTGCTCAGAAAAATTTTTAGCCAAAATTGCTTATGAAGATGAGATTGCGCACATTGACCGAGCAAAATGTGACAGTTTGCGAAAACAACGCGTTGCAAGCCTTTTCAGTGTGAAAGAGGCGGTGATGAAAGCGCTTGGACTTGGCAAAACAAGTGGTGTGTCTTTTAAAGACATCAAGATGAGCCACGATGAAAGCGGAAAACCTTTTGTCGAGGTTTTTGGCATTGCAAAACAGGCTCTTGAAGAGCGCTATAACGGCAAAAAAATCGAGATTTCTCTGTCACATACGCCTACAACTGTTGTGGCAGTGGCGGTTATTATCTAAAGTTTTGTCTTAAGTTTTTGCTTAAAACTTAACCTTAGCCCGATAAAAATATATTGATATAAGCACGCATAAAAGCGTGCTTTTTTTGCATCCTAAAAGAAAAAAATATTTAAAATTTTTGGAATTTTGGAGGCTGTATGGACGAGCAAGAGCGTTATGCAAGAGAATTGCAAAAACTTGCAGAAAAGGTCGAAAACAACTTTTTCGGCGAAATTTTTGGCAGTGATGATGCAAATTTCAGACGCGAGCAACATAAAATGCTTTTAGAAGGTCTTATGAGCGAATTTGATTTTTCGCTTACACTTGATGAGGACCTCGAAAAAGTCGAGTTATATGATTATTGGAAAGGAGAAAATGGATCAGCAGGTCAAACGCGGTGAAATTTATTATGCAGATTTAAGCCCTGTTGTTGGAAGTGAGCAAGGTGGTGTTCGCCCTGTGCTTATCATTCAAAACGATGTTGGCAACAAATATTCGCCAACAGTGATTGTGTCAGCCATCACAAGCCAGCTTGGAAAGGCAAAGCTTCCAACGCATATCGAGCTTTCGGCTGAAAAATATAACCTTCCAAAAAATTCGGTAGCCCTTTTGGAGCAAATCAGAACACTTGACAAACGACGACTTAAAGAAAAGGTGACGACGCTTTCTGCTGAAAAAATGCGTGAAGTCAATAAGGCAATTTTGATTTCGCTTGGTTTTTAAAAATAGAGCAAAATGGTTGCTCTTTTTTTGTTTATGGTTTAAAATTGTATAGAGGATTTTTATGAAAATTTTTGCGCAAAGATTGAAAAGCTTAAGAAAAGAAATTGGTTTGTCTCAAGAGGCTCTTGCCAAAAAGCTCAACCTTGACAAATCGACGATTGCAAAATACGAGACTGAAAAAATTTCACCAAGCATTGAAATGCTTATCATCTTTGCCAAGTTTTTTAAAGTTTCAACTGACTATCTTTTGGGGCTTGAAGAATAAATTTTAAACCAGACTCATCAAAGTTGACATAAAAAAAGTGGACAGCATTTGTCCACATTTTTTTGTAACCTTAAATGTTTAAAAGTCGCATAATTCTTCCGCTTACAATCATAAGCACAAGGTCGATAAGCCAAACGATGTTGAAACCAAAGAAAATTCTTAAAATTCCAGCAACGATTTTGCCTTCTTTAAATCTTGTCAAAAATCCCAAGATCCATGCAGTCACAGGGATGATTGCAAGAATAATGCTTACAACTCTGCCGAGACCAAAATAATCTTTTCCTTTTGATTTTGCCATACCTTTTCCCTCCTTAAATTTATTTTAACATATAAAGGTTTAAAAGCCAAACAAAATAAACAATTTATTTTTTGTCGTAAAAAATTTTGTGACTAAAATTGTGACTAAAAATAAAGGCGGAAAATAAAAAACACACAACTCTTAAGAAAAAGAATTGTGTGAAAGTTTGACTTGGCAGGGGTGGAAGGGGCGACGCGTTAAGAAAACAAGCCGGTGCGCTTGTTTTTAGCCAAAGCCGGGAGCGACTTGTCGCGGTCCGGTAGGGCAGCCTCGAACCCGTGGGGTTCGATTCCGTCTTTAATAATAAAAAAACACACAACTCTTAAGAAAAAGAATTGTGTGCAGTTTGATGTGGCAGGGGTGGAAGGAATCGAACCCTCCTCTGGAGTTTTGGAGACTCTCATTCTACCGATGAACTACACCCCTATGTGATACTTTCTTATTTTACTTTTTTCTGAGCTTTTTGTCAATAATTTATGGCATTTTATTTGTAAAAATTAAAAATTTTGATATAATTGATGCTGGAGCTATAATGAAAATCGCAACAGCTGCGGTTAATTGCGAAAAAACAAAATAGAAATAGCGGCTTGTGATTTGCATTTATGAGGTGGGAAAAATGAAAATAACTCAAATTGTAAGTGATATTTTAGATTCTAACACCTTTGTTTGCGAAACAGATAATGGGTGCTTTATCTTTGACTGTGGGGCATCTCTTGAAAAGGTGATGTCTGCTGTCAAAGGCAAAGTGCTTGCAATATTTTTGACGCATGGACACTATGACCATGCAAAACATGTTTTAGAATATTCTAAGACTTTTGGTTGCAAAATTTATGCAAACAAAAATGTGACCGAAATTTTGCCTGACCCAGCCAAAAATTATGGCGAAAATTTTGCAATTAATGATTTTTCTGATTTTGTTTTGCTTGATGGTGACGGCCAGCTTTCAATTGGAGGGCAGAAGATTGAATACTTCTATTGTCCAGGTCATAGCAAGTGCTGTTGTTGCTATTTGCTGAATAATCATCTTTTTGCAGGAGATGTTTTGTTCTTCCAAGGCATTGGCAGAACTGACCTTTATGGTGGAAGCAAACTTGAAATGCTATCATCGCTGAAAAAGCTTGAAAATGTTGACTTTGAAATTGCTCACAGTGGGCATGACAGAGACAGCACAAGGCTTGAGCAAAACAAAAACATCAAAGTTTTTGAAAGATTTTTGTCTAGATAAAAAACAGCAACTTTTATTAAAGTTGCTATTTTTTTAGTCTTAAATCGGCGCCTTTAATTTGAAGACAAATTGAAGTGGCTTTGTCGATTATTCTGCTTGAAACTCGCTCGTCATAATAGTCTTGCAAGTCTTTGAGGTCAAGGTTTGAGGTTATGATGGTTGGCAAGTGCTTGTTTTTTCGCTCATTTAGCACTTGATAGAGAAAATTGTTTGTCACATAAGGGTTTCTTATTTCTGTGCCAAGGTCATCAATCACCAAAATTTCACTGTCGAGATATTTTGACAAAATGTCTTGTTTTTTCTCTAAATCCTTGCTGGAATAGCTTTTCATAAAATCTTGGTTCATGGCAAAAGCAGTGGTAAGGTTCACAAGGTGGTGATGAGCGATCAGCTCGTTTGCCATGCATTTGACAAGGTGTGTTTTGCCAGTGCCTGTGTCGCCTGAAACAAAAATCAGAGTTTTGTTGAAAGGTGAGGAGCACCACTCTTTCATTTTGCTATAAATTTTTTTTATGGTTTCAGGGTCGTCAAAAATGTCAAAGCGAGAAGAGGCAAAATCTTCAAGTTTGCCAAAACCGCTTTCATCTTTTAAAAGTTCGTTGACAACTTCGGTAAAACATGAACAATATTTTCCGTCAACAATTCCATTATCGCCACATTTTGAGCAATAATATTGTGGCTCGATTGAGCCGATGCCAAGGTTTTTTAATTTTTTTTCAATCTGGCTTTTCAAAAAGCTGAGGTCTTCAGTTTTTCCGCTTCTTGCGTTTTCAATCATCTGGTCGACATATTTTTGATAAATAACTTTAAAAGAAGGGTCTTCAAAAGCTTTTATCTTGTTTTGCAAGGCTGCATTCTCTGCTGAAATCTTTCGCTTTTCTATCCGCTCTTTTGCCTTTTCTATTATTTTTTGGTTCATTTTAACTCCTAAATTTCAACATCATCGATAGACTCAAACAGCGCGTTGATATCTTCTTTTGAATAGCTTCGTCCTTGAAGCATTGGTGCTGGTTTGATAGTGTTTTCTGCTGGCAGGTTGTTTTTTGCCTCTTCAATGCTTGAAATGCCTTTTGAATGCCAATCAGCAAGCACTCGGCTTAAATATCGCATTGGGTTATCCTTTCCTTTTGCAAGGGTTGCGCCATATTCAATCAAGTTTTCAGGCAAGTTCCACTCATTTGTCCAGGTTTCGTAATTTTCTCGGTCGATATAGTTGACATGTCTTGCAATCGAAAGGCTTTGAAGCAACTTTTCAATTTTTTGATTGGTCTTTAAAATTGAGGCAAGATATTCATTCAACGCTTGCATTGAAATTATGCCAAGTTTGTAAAGCTTGCCAACAGTTTTGTCCATTCCTTCAAGTGTTCTTATTGATTTTTTAAAGCAATAAGATGCAATTTCAAGCAAAACCTCTTTTTCATAGCCAAGATTAAGCCATTTGACAACATAATTTTCAACCACGCTTTCAAGGCTTTCATAATAAAGTCCAAGCGTTTTGTTGATGTCTTTTGCAAGGTCATAAAGAGCTTTCTTTTGATTTTCAAACTCTTCAATTGCAGGAATGGTCATAAGTTTCATTTGATAATATTTTGTTGCCATTTGGTCAAGTTTGTCAAGGTTAAAAGAAGTGTATTTTTTGATTTTCTTTGCAATATAGACAAGAGTGCCCATGTCAAAGCCATAGTCTGAAAGCCACTT
The DNA here is from genome assembly GCA_944348085.1 of uncultured Clostridia bacterium. Lineage (GTDB taxonomy): Bacteria > Bacillota > Clostridia > Christensenellales > UBA1242 > Caccovivens. The sequence continues at coordinate 7,342 of CALVMU010000015.1, read as the reverse complement.
GTCAAGAAGCTCACGCTCTTCAATGTAGGCGTTGCGTTTTATTCCAACCGCTTTAAAAAGCTCACTTATAAGGTCGCTTTTTTCTTTGAAAGAAGAAAGCCTTTCTTCAACTTGAAGGGCAGTGGTTATTCCTTCACTTGCCCAATTTTTTGCGACTGTCAAAATATAGTTATAGCCGACAGCGCTTTTTTTGCTGTCAACGCAATATTTCATTATCATCAAAAGAGCCTCTTGCTCCATATGATAGCGCTCTAAAAAGTCATAATATTCGCCATATTCAGTTTTTGAAATTTCTCGTTTACCTTCAAAAATTTCTTGTGCTTGGCTGTTGAAAAGAGAATACTTTTCAGGTTTGTAAAGTTTGTTTGATGTGATAACATTTTTAAGTGGAATATATCGCACTTCAATTGGTGAGGTCTTCAAAACTTGAACAAGCCCTTGCTCTTGCCAATATTCAAAAGCGCCAACAACTTCATCTTCGCTCATATTGAGAGTTTTTGCAAAACTTTCAAGGCTGTTGTCAAACGAAGAGGGTGACGAACATTTATAAAGACCATAAAGATAAACCTTTACGCTTACAGGGTCAGCGAAAGGCAAAAAACTGTCCATAAAAATATTGTCCACTTCAGTTTTGGAGCTTGCAACATATTCAGTTGAGTATTTACAAAATGCCATAAAAATTTCCTCAGAAACAATAATATCACAAAAAAATTCATTTTACAACAATTTTGTCAAGGTGAAAAATTTTTATTTGTCATAACTTGGACAGAGCTTCAGTAAATTAAACTATGAAAAACTTTCTTAAAAAACATTGGGTTAAATTTTTAGTTGGCGCAATTATCATTGCGCTTATCATTGCAATTCCGTTTGTTTTCACGCCGTCAGAAGAGACAGGTGCGCTAAATTCTTACAAAATGACTCTTGCCTATAACGACGAAAACAAGACGATTTCAGGTCAAGAAGAGGTTTTGTATTGCAACAATTCAAACAATGCATTTTCTTCAATCTTTTTCAATCTCTATCCAAACGCCTTTCGTGAGGGCGCGACCTCCACAGTGGTGTCATCAAGCAATTTTAATGAGGCATTTCCAAACGGAGCAAGCTATGGTTCAATTGAAGTAACAAGCGTTACTGACAGCAAGGGCAACGCGCTTGAATTTAAAATTGGCGGTGAAGATGAAAACATCTTGGAGGTTGTTTTGCCTGAGCCTCTTTATCCAGATGAAAGCGTCACGGTGGTGATTTCTTTTTCTTCCAGCTTGCCAAATGCCAACCATAGATATGGCTATGGCGAAAACACAATCAACATTGGCAACTTTTATCCAATAGCTTGCGTCTATGAAGATGGCGTTGGCTTCTTCACAAAGCCATACCACTCAAATGGAGATCCTTTTTACAGCGATGTGGCAAATTATGAGGTGGAGCTGACTGTGCCAAATAATTTGACTGTGGTGGCAAGTGGAGCTAGGCAATCTTCCTCAGAAAATGGCGCAACTGTCACATACAATTTTGCTGGACAAAAAATTCGTGATTTTTGCATAGTTTTGTCTGAAAAGTTTGAGATGGCATCTTGCACGGTTGGCTCTGTGACGGTCAACTATTATGGCTACAGCGGTGACGGCGACTTGCAAGAGAATGCTGATTTTGCTGGCAAGTGCGTTGAAACTTACAACAAGCTTTTTGGAGCTTATCCATATTCAGTTTTAAATGTTGTCAAAGCAAATTTTGTCCATGGCGGAATGGAATATCCAAATCTTGTGCTTATCAGTGACAGTGCACGAGAAGAAGATTGTAACTATGTTATCGCTCACGAGATTGCTCATCAATGGTGGTATGGCGTGGTTGGAACAAATCAATACCAGCACGCTTGGATTGATGAAGGCCTTGCTGAATACAGCACCTATCTCTTTTTCGAAGAAAACTCGCAGTATGGGCTCAGCTATAACAACATGATTTCAAATGCGCTCACAAACTACAAATTTTTTGTTCAGGTTTATGAAAGGGTAAACGGGCAGGTTGACACAAGCATGGATAGAGCTCTTGACCAATTTGCAACAGAGCCAGAATATGTCCAACTGACTTACACAAAAGGGGTGCTTTTGTTTGACAATTTAAGAGAGACTTTGGGGGATCGCAAATTTATGAAAGCTCTTTCCAACCTTTATGAAGAGTATGCTTACAAAAACATCAACTCAGCAGAGTTTATTGCTTGCTTTTCATCGTCGGCAGGGCGAAATCTTGAAAATTTGATCAAAAGCTGGATAAACGGCACAGTCGTCATCGCTTAAAAGTTTTGACATAAATGGTAAGTTGTGATAAAATAAATAAAAAAAGATAAGTCAGTTTTATTCTTTTTATCCAGGCAAAAATTTGCAATATATTGATTTTTTTGAATAAGGGATAAAATATGAAAGAATTACCATTTAAGTTTAAAGAAAGAATGATTGAATTGTTGGGTAAAGAGGAGTATGCTCTTTTTGAAGACAGTATTTTAAACAAATCTAATATACGAGGTCTTAGAGTAAACACAAAAAAAATCTCTGTAGAAAAATTTTTAAAGATTAACCCATATAAATTAGAAAAATTATCGTTTAACAATGATGGCTTTATTTTGAAAGATGATGAAGTACAAATGGGCGGAGAAGTGTTTCATCAAGCCGGTATGTTTTACATGCAAGATCCATCAGCAATGATACCGATTAATTCAATTCAGATCAAAAAGGATTGGCGAGTGTTAGACTTATGTGCTGCCCCAGGAGGTAAAACCAGTCAAATTTCTAATCAACTTTCAGACGGATTTGTTATAGCCAACGATATCAAATTTGATCGTTGTAAAGCCCTTGTTTTCAATATTGAAAGATTAGGTTTAGAAAATGTTATTATAACATCATCAGATTGCGCATCTTTATGCAAAAATTTTAAAAATTATTTTGATATGGTGCTTATTGATGCCACTTGTTCAGGTGAGGGCATGTTTAGGAAAAATCCAAATTTGATTTCGACTTGGTCTGAGAAAAATATTAAAAGATGCTGTGACATTCAAAAATCATTATTATCAGACGCAAGCAAAACATTGAAAAAAAATGGAATTTTGGTTTATTCTACATGCACATTTTCTTTAGAGGAAAACGAGCAAATGATATGTGAGTTTTTAGTTAATAACTCGTTTGAACTTTTAAGCGTAAATAAAGATGTTGAAAAAGTAACCGTACCTGGCTATACTGTCAATAAAGATTATGATTGCTCAAAAATGCGTAGGTGCTATCCACACATGAATGTTGGTGAAGGGCAATTTGTAGCAGTTATGAAAAAAATTGAATCTGATGGTGAAGAGAGTAATAATTTTAATAAAAACAAATCTTTTATTCCAGATATTGTGTTTGATTTTTTAAATGATGTCGAAGTGAAAATTGAGAAAGAAAGATTATTCAATAAGTCAAATAAAATATGGATTTTGCCAAAACCTGATCTAATTCTTAAAAACAATGTTGTCAGTTATGGTGTTAAATTGGGAACAATTGATAACAATAAATTCACTCCTGATCATGCGTTTTTTATGACTTTTGGCAACCAATTTAAAAATAAAATTGATTTAGAAACAGATAATTACCGACTTAAACTTTATTTAGAGGGAAAGTCGATAAAAGTTCCAATAAAAAATGGTTATGGTGTAATACAAGTTGAAGGCTGCACTTTAGGGGGATTTTATGCAAAAAACAATATTTTAACTAGTTTATATCCAAGCAATCTTACAAACAAAGATATTTTCAATAAATTATAATTGCACAGTCGTCATCGCTTAAAATGTTTTGAAAAATAAAAAAGACCAAGCGGTCTTTTTTTGGTAGGCTGATGAGGCGTAGCAAGTAATTTTTATTTCGTTATTACACAAGAAAATTTTTATAAATCTTATACAAATTTGGGGAAAATATGTTATAATAATCTAAAAATAAAATGAGAATAAAGAGGAGAAGTATGGAAATAGAAGAATTTTTAAAGACGTCGTTAACCGCATATCATGCAACTAAAAATTGCGAAAAAATATTATTAAAACATGGTTTTGTGCAATTAAACATAAAAAAAGCATGGAATTTAGTTCAAGGAGGCAAATATTATGTTACTAAAAATCAAAGTTCGATCATTGCTTTTGTTGTGGGGGATTTAAGTGAATATTATTTCAATATTGCAGAAGCGCATACTGATTCGCCATCGCTTAAAGTTAAGGGGGAGGGACTTGTCGAAACCAAGGGAGGTAAACGTATTAATATTGAAACATATGGCTCACTTATTCAGTATAGCATTTTGGATATTCCCTTAAAAATTGCGGGGAGAGTTTTTGTAAACGAAGATAATAAAATATTAGCTAAATTGGTTGAAAGCAATGTAAATATAAACATACCAAGCTTAGCTTTTCATCTAAATAGAAGTGTCAACGAAGGGATTAAGTTTAGTGTTCAAAATGATTTATTACCTTTGGCTGGGGATGCTGAAAGCGTATATTCCTTTTTTGATATAAAAAATATTATTGAGGCTGATTTGTTTGTCGTTCCGGATGTTAAGCCATTTTATTCAGGAATAAATAATGAATATTTATGTTCGCCGAGATTAGATAATTTGGTAAGTGCATGGGTGGTTATAACATCGCTATGTAAATGTAACCCAAAAGGCATAAGTGTGGCATGTTGTTTTGATAATGAAGAAATAGGGAGTGTAACTAAACAGGGGGCAAGTTCTTCATTTTTAACTATTATTTTGGAAAAAATAAATATTGCTTTAAATAAATCAAAAGTAGAGTTTATTAGCGCATGTGAAAAAGGGATGATGCTTTCTGTCGATAATACACATGCCGTTCATCCAGCGCATGGTGAAAGAAGTGATGTAAGTGCACAGGTAGAAATGGGGAATGGCATTGTAATCAAACATAATAGGAATTATTCAACTGATGGTTATTCAGCTGCAAAATTGAAAAGTATGTTAAAGTCAAATAGAATTGATTATCAAGATTTTTACAACAATTCCGATTTGGTTTGCGGGAGCACTTTAGGATTGTTTACAAGTGCACTTATGTCAATGAATAGTTGCGATATAGGGATTCCGCAACTTGCTATGCATTCAACAATAGAAACAATGATGAGAAAAGATATTGCTAGTTTGCAAACATGTTGCAACGTATTTTATGATACTTTTTTTGATTGCTGTAATTAATTTTAAGATTTTAGGGGATGTTAAAGTATGTTAGTTGATATTAATAAAGTTAAAATTTTTGTTACAGTGCCACTTAAAAATGTTGAAGCCGTAAGAAATGGTATGTGTGAAGCTGGTGCGGGAGTAATTGGGAATTATTCTTTTTGCACAACAGCAACAAAAAGTATTGGAACATTTATTCCAAATGAAAATGCTAAACCACATATTGGCACGAAAAATAAACTTGAATTTGTCGAAGAAGAAAAGTTGGAAGCGGTGTGCGACTTGTCAAATGTTAAGCAGGTTATTACAAAAATAAGAGAAATCCATCCTTATGAAGAACCCGCTATTGATATAGTTCCATTGTTAGACGAGAAGATTTTTAATTAATAGCAAAGGCAAAGATTTGTCAATTTTTGCTGAGCTCCAGGCAATAAAAAAAGACCAAGACGGTCTTTTTTTGTGGAGTGATGAGCCGTAGTTAGTAATTTTTATATTGTTATCATATAAAAAGATTATAAATCTTTACAAATTTGGGGAAATATGCTATAATCATGTTATGGAAAGTTTATTGCATTTAACAAAAACTGAAAAATTGACAACAAGCGCCAGAATTATTGAAAATAAGCTGATTGATGTCCTTAAACGCGTGAAAGCTGATAAAAGTGTAGTTGAAAAGCAACAACAAATCAACAAAAATGTTGAAGATTTTTTAATTCAAACAGGTAATATTGATTCATTTACTGACGAAGAATTTGTTGCAAAACTACTTGAAATGTGTAGCATATTCAAAAATGCACATATATCTTTAAATTATTCGAAATTCCTATATAATGACGGGAAAAGATTTTTAAGTCAAAACCTATTTTATTTCAATGATAAAATCTATCTTGCAAAAGATGACCAGTTATTAGAAGTTAAAAGTATAGGTGGCTGGCAAATTGAAAAAATATGCAAGGAGTTTGATAAATATCTCTCTTACGAAACGAAAGAATGGCGAAATGTGCAACTTAACAAAATGTTGAATTTTGTGTTATTGTATGAAGTTTTAGGAATTGATTATGGCAATATTGAACTTATGAATGGACAAGTTTTGAATTGTTCCACTTCCGAAATTTTTTTTGATAACTATTCTTATCTGCCACCTTTTAAATCACGCAATGAAAAGTTTTATGACTGCACAGTTCTTGATAATCATATTTTGTTGATTGATTATTTTAGTTGTAGCGAATTACACAAAGGTGATTTCTTGAAATTTTTAGAAGATGTAAAAGAAAAATGGAAGAATAGTCAAATTGACAGTTTTATTATTGATATCAGAGGCAACACGGGCGGAGATTCTGAACTTATTTTACCACTTTTTAATTTTTTGAAAGAGAAAAAACTTAAAGGCGTAATATTAACGGATAATCGAGTTTTTTCGTCAGGAACCTTTGTTGCTTACTATGCGAAACATATGTTATCTTCTATGCTCATAGGGCAATCGCTCGGACAAGGAGCCATAAGATTTGGACAGTCGAGCGGACAAATTGTTCTTTGCGACAAACTATTTGTCCGTTATACTGAAAAACATTTTGATTTTAGAGATATTTTTAAAAATGAAGGTGCAATTAAACCTGATATTGAAGTGCCGTTGACAATAGAAGATATTTGCTCAAAAACAGACAAAACGCTTGCCTATGCAAAAAATTATATTCAAAATACGCTTTTAAATGCTAAAGAGAATTGGTGATATAAATTCGAATTATGTCATTGTTAAGTTTTTCGTGTTATGCTGGCGCATGCCGAGAGGCAGGCAGATGCCGAATGGCTCAAACTGAAAGTTTGTGACCTGGACCCTTCGATTAAGAGGTGCTTTTGGAACTTCTTTTTTAGTGCCATTTTATACTTACAAATCCCCTTAAATCCCTTATTTTCTCTACCAAAATCGTGTTATTCAAGTTTATCTCTTAACTTATAAATTCGTCTAAAATTATTTCAGTTTTTGCAGTTTTCTTTTAGACAGTTATAAAAATAATTTATTAATAGTGTTTTATACTCTTATTTGTTTGACTTTTTTGATATAATATTATAAAATAATGTTAACATTTGGAGGATGATATGCAAAATTCACATACCACCCCACTTCTTAGAAATGACTTAAAAGAATTTTTAATTA
>CALVMU010000014.1 GCA_944348085.1 uncultured Clostridia bacterium | reverse complement strand
CTCTGTTATCCCCCTGTGATAGGCAGATTGCTCACGCGTTACTCACCAGTCCGCCACTAAGCTGATGACAGCACAAAACATACTACCCTTAAGACTAGTATGTTTTGTGCTAGTCTTAAGACTCAGCTGCGAGTTTATCTTTTCGGCTAAATCCGCACAAGAGTTCGCACCACCAATGTGTTATCACACCGGTGCTCCTCTTGACGAATTTATCTCGAAAATATTTGCTCTCGCTGTTCTCCTAAACAATTTTGCTTCTTCTCTTGCTTAAATTGTTTTTTAAAGAATCTAATATGCTTTGTGCCGTCAACAACTCCGTTCGACTTGCATGTTTGAAGCACGCCGCCAGCGTTCGTCCTGAGCCAGGATCAAACTCTAACGTTATATATTTTCTATTTAAAATATTTTAGGTTAATGTTTTTTGCGTCTACACTTAACGCTTTATCCGTTTGGCTCAATAACTTTTAGTAAATTGACTTTGTTTCAATTCTTGTACTTTCTATTTAATTTTCATGGTTCTTTGCTTCCTCACTCCGTGAGTCAGCGCTATTATATTACCACATACACTCTTTCTTTGTCAACTACTTTTTTATCTTTTTTTTATATTTTTTTACCTTTTTTTACTACTTCTCACGATACTCTAGCGCCCGTTGTGGAGAAAATTTTAAAACGCATAAAAATCTTTCAACAATTTTTGGCAAATTTCTTATAAATAAATAAAAAAACCAGACGCAATCGTCTGGCTTGCATTTTATAAAGTTTATTTTTCCAATCCTTTGTCAAATTGAACATTTGTTGTCTTTAATGGGACAATTTCGTCTTTTCTTGCAACAACTGCATTTTTGCCAAGGTATTCTGTTATATCTGCTTTTAATTTCATCTTGTCCTCCTTATCTGGCTTTATAATAGCACACTTTTTTTGATTTGTAAATAGGTTTTTCAAATTTTTTTTACATTTTTTCTGGCACTTCGATTGCAAGCACATCAAGAGCTTGAGTGAGTGCTTTTTTGACAAGCTTTAAAAGTGAAATATAACTTGCCTTTTTTCTTTCGTCTTTCTCGGTCAAGATTTTATGGTTGTTATAGAAAGTTGAAAATGCTGAAGCAAGGTCATAGCTCGCAAGGCAAAGATTGTTTAGGCTTTTTTCTTTGTAAGCAATTTCATAGGAAGAGTTGAGTTTCAATATGTTTTTTATAATTTCCTTTTCTTCATCGCTTTCAATATTTATCTGCCCGCCTTCTGCTTGAGCCTTGTTTAGAACTGAGTTTATTCTGCAAACTGTATATTGAAGATATGGTCCAGTTTTACCTTCAAAAGAGAGGAATTTGTCAAGGTCAAAAACATAGTCTTTGCCAACATTGTTGGAAAGGTCTCCAAACTTCATGGCCGCAACACCGATTTGAAGAGCAAGTTTTCGGTCATATTCAACACCGTTGCTCTTAAGTTTTTCACTTGCCTTGTCAATCAACATATTGATGATGTCTTCAAGCTTTATAGTGTCACCCGAGCGAGTTTTGAAAGGTTTGCCGTCACTGCCATTCATTGTGCCATAGCCAATATGAATAAGCTCTTGGTCAGAAGGACTGATCTCTGCCATTTTGCACACTCTGAAAACTTGCACAAAATGGTTTTTCTGTCTTGCGTCAACTATGTATTCAATTCGATTTAGTCCGCCGATTTCGGTGTTGCGCATAAGTATGGTCGCGATGTCTGTTGTTGCATAAAGCGCGCCACCGTTGTATTTTTTCAGTATTGCTGGAGGCATAGGGTTTTTGTATCTTTGCACTTCATCTTCGCTCTTTTTTGGAATTGGAATGTTTTCCCCTTCCACTGCAACATCGACAACGACTGCGCCGTCGCTTATGCGTGAAAGTCCTTTGTTTTCAATAATGCCAAGTGCTTTGTTGATATATTCGTCAGCATCACTTTCGCCAAGCCAGAGGTCAAACTCTGCTCCAAGCTCGCCATAGTGTTTTTTGATTTCTTTGACAGAAACCTCACGAATTTTTTGATAGATTTGATAATATGGTTTTTCTTTGTTTTGGATCTTAAGCGTCCACTCGTCCGCCTTTCTTTTGAACTCTTCATCCACATTTTTGCGAGCGCTCGCTTTTGGGTATGCCTCATTCAGCATTTCAAGCGTCAGTTTTGGTTCTGCGCCCTTTCCAGAAAAATAGTAGTCAAGTTTTCCGTCTTCATAGAGCTGAAGCTCAGTAAGCCCCATTTGCAAGCCCCAGTCGCCAAGGTGAACATCGCTGATGACTTCTTCACCCAAAAATTTGTAAAGGCGTTTGAGAGCCTCTCCAATGATTGGCGACCTTAAGTGACCAACATGAAGCGCTTTTGCAACATTTGCACCACCATAGTCAAGAAGCACCTTTTGGTTGCTGATTTTTTTTACACCACATCTTTTATCTTTAAACAACGCTTCTGCAAAATGGTTATAGCCTTTTTGTGTGAGCTTTATGTTGATAAAAGCTGGACGAGCAACTTCAAATGTAAAGAGCTCTGTTGGCTCAACCGCTTCAACAATTTTGTTTGCAAGGTCATAAGGATTTTGCCCTGAGGCTTTGGCAAGAGCAAAGACCGAATTTGATTGATAGTCGCAAAGCCCTGGAAGCGAAGAAAAAGACACTGACACCTGTCCGTCAATGCTAAGTTTTTCTGATGCTTGTTTTAAAAGCTTTTCTATTTCTTTTCTGACCATATTTCTCCTAGTTTATCTCTCGTCTTGCTTCAAGCGCTTTTGAAAGTGTGACCTCGTCTGCATATTCAAGGTCGCTGCCCATTGCGATGCCTTGCGCAAGTCTTGTCACTTTTACGCCAAGTGGGCTCAAAATTTTTGCTATATACATTGCTGTTGCCTCGCCCTCAACATCTGGGTTTGTGGCAACGATAACCTCTTCCACCTTGTCTTCTTGAACACGCGAGAGAAGCTCTTTTATTTTGATTTGGTCTGGTCCGCGATGTTCAAGCGGACTGATTGTGCCAAACAAAACATGATATACGCCATCATAAGTCTTGACCTTTTCCATTGCCAAAACATCTTTTGGGTCTTTCACCACACAAATGATTTTTCTGTTTCGTTTCTGACAGATAGGACAAACTTCTTTATCGGTAAAGTTTCCACACACTTTGCAAAAACCAATCTTTTCCTTTGCCTCTTTGATTGCATAAGAAAAACGCTCCGCCCTCTCTAAAGTGCCTTCAATAATTGAATAGGCATAGCGCTGAGCCGTTTTATAGCCCACGCCAGGCAGAGTTCTAAACTGTTCGATAAGGTTTTCAATGATTTCGTCTTGCATTTTACATTCCTGGAATTGAAGGCATCATTTCCTTCTCTTTTCTTGCAATTTGTCCAAGGCAGTCGTTGACAGCGCTAACAACAAGGTCTTCAAGCATTTCAACATCGTCTGGATCAACGACCTCTTGTTTTATTTTGATTGACTTCATGGTTTTGTCGCCTTTCATCACAACCTCAACCATTCCGCCACCAACAGAAGATGAAAACTCGCTTTCTTCAAGTTCTTGCTTTGCTCTGTTCATGTCTTCTTGCATCTTTTGAGCTTGGCGCATAAGCTGTTGAATATTGCCTCCGCCAAAGCCACCAAATCCACCATATGCCATAATGTTATCCTCCTATTATTGTAAGCTTTTTGCCTAACATTTTCTTTAATTTGTTTATGTCTTCTTGCTGAGGCAAGTCTTTAGACTCCATAAGGTTGACCTCGAGTTTTAAGTCTAGCCCTTGCCAGCGTAGTGCGTTTTCAATCTCTCGTCTGCCGTCTTTGAGAATTTCTGCCAGCATGCCTTCACTCACATTGACAACCAGCCGATCCGCCTCGATGAAAACCTCGGTTATATCTCCGCAGGCAACATGGAGCGCAACCTGTCTGTGCTCTTTTAAAAACAAGACCACTTTGCCCCAAACATTTTTGGCGCTTAAATTTTGAGTCAACCCTTCATTTTTCAGTTTTTTTTTACATCTTGACCAAGCATTGCTGAAATTGACAAGCTTTCAAGAAGCAGTCTTGGTGAAAGCGTGTAACGAAGCTCGTTTTCTGCGCTTGCAAACACCTGCATAAAGTCAAGCAGTCTGTTTTCGTCAATTGATTTTGCCTGAACCATGTATTTTTCAAACACATCTTGTGGAAGTGACAAGAGCGCGTTTGGATCTTTTGTTGTTGCGCATACAAGCAAATCTCTTGCATGTTTTGCAAGGTCTTTGACAAAAACTGAGATGTTTTTTCCGTTTTGGTCAAGGTTTTCAACCGCCTCAAGCATTCCACCAATGTTTTTGTCTTTCAAAAGGTCGAAGAAATTTAAAAGAAGGTCATAGTCAGTTGTGCCAAGAACCTTTAAAACATCGTCTTTTTTGATTTCGCCGTCGCTGTAAGCCACAACGCAATCTGCAATCGAAAGCGTGTCACGCACTGAGCCTTCACCTGCTTGCGCTATAAGTTTGAGCGCCTCGCCTTCATATTTTATGCCCTCTTGAGAAAGCACATTCGCCAAAATTTGCGTAAGTTTGTCAATTGAAAGAAGTCTGAAATCAAACCTTATACATCTTGACAAGATTGTTGCTGGAAGTTTGTGCACCTCTGTGGTTGCCAAGATAAATATGACATGCGCAGGTGGCTCTTCAAGCGTTTTTAAAAGTGCATTGAAGGCGCTGTCTGACAGCATGTGCACTTCGTCGATTATGTAGACCTTGTATTTTGCGTTGATTGGCAAAAATTTGACTTTTTCGCGCAATTCACGCACATCGTCAACGCGGTTGTTTGAAGCAGCGTCGATTTCGATGACATTTATATCATTTTCTTTTTCCAGCCTTTTGCAAGTTTCACACTCTCCGCATGGTGAGCCATTTTGATTGTTCTGGCAATTGACCGCCTTTGCAAGAATGCGCGCAACTGAAGTTTTGCCAATCCCGCGCGAGCCTGTAAAAAGATAGGCATGAGCAAGCTTGCCACTTTCCACTTGGTGAGCAAGCGCTTTTGTGATATGCTCTTGTCCAATAACCTCTTCAAAATTTTTTGGTCTATATTTTCTGTATAGTGCTAAATGTTCCATTTTTCTCCTAGAGATATTTTAATTAAAATCACCAATTTGTCAATTGATTTTTGTTTGCTCTTCAAACGCAAGCATTGATAATTTGCATAAAAATGTTTGGATCCAGGCTTGCCGAGCCAACCAAAATGCCATTGATCCCAGAAATGCTTGCAAATTTTTGAGCATTTTTTGGATTTATCGATCCGCCATAAACCACGCGAATTTGCTCGCTAGCCTTTGGCGAAAAATCTTCTTCAATAACCTTTCTTATTGATTTGACTGCAAGCTCAACATCTTTTGGTGAAGGAGTTTTTCCTGAGCCGATTGCCCAAACTGGTTCATAGGCAATGATAATGTTTTCAAGCTCGTTTTCATAAAGCCCTTTGAGCGCTTCTTCAATTTGCACTTTAAGTGTTGCAAGCGTTTTCATTGTGTTTCTGTCTGCCAAGCTTTCGCCCACGCACAAAATGATTGAAAGCCCATTTTTAAGCCCATTTTTAATTTTTTGATTGATAACTTTGTTGTTTTCTTTAAATTTTGTTCGTCTTTCGCTGTGACCAACAATAACATAGCTAGCGCCAGAGCCTGCAAGCATTCTTCCGCTTATCTCGCCCGTTGCGCCCTTTTCATCATCTTCGCTGATATTTTGTGCGCTGATTGCAACCGCTCTGCCCTCAAGCATAAATTTTGCAAGCGAAAGCGATGTGTAAGGCAGCGCCAAAATAAGCTCAGCCTTGTAGTCTTCAAACTTTGAAAGAAAGCTGATAAGATAATCTTTCGTTTCGCTTTCAGTTTTGTTCATTTTGAAATTTGCAATAACAATTTTTGCCATAACTTTACCTCTTTAACACGATTTTGTCTTGAATCACATCAATACATGGAAGAGAGCCTTGTTCAATAAACTTAAGTGTTGCGCCACCGCCAGTTGAAATAAGGTCGATTTTGTTTTCCACCTTTGCCATTTTGATTGCGCTGAGGCTGTCACCTCCGCCAACGATTGAATAAGCGTCAGAGTCTGCTATCGCCTTGGCAATTTCCATTGTGCCTTTGGCAAACTCTGGGTCTTCATATTTTCCAAGTGGACCATTCCAAAGAATTTGTTTTGCATTTTTGATTTCTTCTTTGAAAAGAGCAATCGTTTTTGGCCCAATGTCAAAACCAACCATGTCATCAACCATTTCATCTGTTACAAATGGTTTTTTGCGCTTCGCGCTCTCGCGAATGCAGACATGATCAATTGGCAAAAGAATTTTTTTGCCTCTTTCCTTTGCTATATTTAAAATATCTCGCGCGTAAGAAACGCTTTCGTCATAAACTTTTGACTCGCCAACAGCAACGCCAGATGCCACCAAAAATGTGTAAGCCATAGCTCCGCCAATAATCACTGTGTCGGCTGAGTCAAGCAATTTTAAAATCAAGTTGATTTTGCCTTGAACCTTTCCTCCGCCAATAATAAAGACAAATGGATGTTTTGGATTGTCAACCGCACCAGTCAGTGCGCTGACCTCTTTTTCCATCAAAAGACCTATCGCGTTTGGCATAAGTCTTGCAAGACCATAGGTTGTTGCATGCTTTCGGTGAGCAACACCAAAGGCGTCGTTGACAAAATAGTCGCCAAGCGAAGCAATTTTTCTTGCAAAAGCCATATCGCACTCGATTTCTTCCTTGTAAAATCTCACATTTTCAAGCAAGAGAACTTCACCATTTCCCATGTCGTTTATGCGTTGTTTGACCTCGTCACCATAAACCTTGTTGATGAAATGAACGCTTGTTGGCAACGCCTGTATAAGTATAAGAGCAATTGGCCAAAGCGATTTTCTTATCTCATAGCCTTCTGGTCTGCCAAGGTGAGAAATCAAAACAACCTTTGCTTTTTGCCCTATCAAATATTTTATAGTTGGAAGTGACTGCACGATTCTTGTGGTGTCCAAAATTTTTCCGCCGTCATCCAGAGGCACATTGAAGTCTACTCTTAAAATGACAACTTTGCCTTCCAAATTGACCAAATCTTTTACAGTTCTTTTCATAGCGCCTCCTTTAAAAATATTTTACACTTTTTCTGCCATTTTTCCAAATCATTTTAATAGTTCTCTTAAAATTTGCAAACTTTCGTCGAGGTTTTGGCTGGTCGCAAGCTTGACCCTCTCTTGCGCGCCACCTTCGCTTCCCATGCTATACCACAAAAAATGTTTGCGCATGTAAAGAGTAAGCCACTTTTCATCGTAATATTTTCTGAGCGTTTCCAAATGTTCTTTGACCACTGCTATTTTGTCGCCGTCAAAAGTTTTGCCAAAAATTTCTTGAAAAACCCAAGGTCTGCCTTGCGCACCTCGTCCAATCATAACACCGCTCACGCCAGTTTCAAGCATGTCTTGATAACTTTTTTGATCAACAACATCACCATTGCCTACAACCGGAATTTTCAACGCGCTTGCAAGAGTTGCAATTGATGAATAGTTTGCCTTTCCGCTGTAGCCTTGACTGACAGTGCGTGCATGCAAAGTCACAAAGCTTGCGCCTGCCTCCTCACACATGCGACCAAATTCAAGGCTTTTATCGCTGTCTTTGCCCAATCTAAATTTGACCGAAACAGGTCTTGATGAAGATTTAACACATTCTTTTATGATCTTTTCTGCAAGCAAAATGTTGTCCATAAGTGCCGCCCCTTCGCCATTTTTGACGATTTTTGGCGCAGGACAGCCCATGTTGATGTCAATGATGTCATATTTGTCCAAAAGCGGATTTTGAATTGCCTTCACCATAACCTCTGGCTCATGCCCAAAGATTTGTGCAATTTTCACCTTCTCTTCAGGCGAAGTTATCGTCATCAAAACGGTTTTGCTTGGATTGTGCATCATAGCCCTTGCTGAAAACATTTCGCTATAGCTTCCCTCTGCGCCAAATTTTGCACAAACTTTTCTAAAGCCCACATCACTCACGCCAGCCATAGGCGCTAAAAACAAATTTTTCTCAAAAACAATGTTGCCAATTTTCATGCCTATATTTTACCAATAAACCTTGAGTTTTCAAAACGATTTGCGCTTTTTGTTTTAAATCTGTTGTAGGCTATGCGCCTTTTCCTTTTAGCCTTTCTCTTGCCTTTTCTTCTGAAGCAGTCCTCGCACATATTCAAGAACAAGAGGCAGCACTAGCGCGATATACACAGCTCCGCCAACAACTATTGCAAAAATAAGCCCCCATACATTGCCAAAAAGTCCAAGCAAAATTTTTACCAGCATAAACATGATGACGGCTGACAAAAGCGGAAGAGCAAAATTGAAGAAGGGAAAAGTCACAAGCCCTTTGAGCTTTATCAAAGCAAAAATGCAAACTGTTCCTGCCAAAAATATGTTTGAAAGCGGAAGGGCGAAGATGTTTATGTTTGCCTGCACCGTCAAAGTGAAAACCAAAAAAATCTTTATTGCGCTCGCAAAAAGCGTTGCCAGCATTGAAAAGAGATAAAACCCCTTTGCCTGCAAAAGTGACAACAAAAATTGCATGATGGCGGTCAGCACAATTGAAACGCCTCCAACAAATGTCAGCTTGACCGCATAATCAAGATAGCCAGTCATCAAGTTTGGATAGATGATTGGATAGAGAAACTCTGAAATTGAGGCAATGCCAAACACCAAAGGAAGCAGGCAAAGCCAAAGCAGAGAAAAACTTTTTGCAATGATTTTTCTTTGCCCTTCAATGTCATTTTGAGTAGAAAGATAGCTCACTTTTGGCAAAAGGCTTGTCCCGACAGCAAGCGAAATGATAAGAGGCAAATTTAAGAGCGCGCCAACCACCCCTGTTTGAAGACCATAAAGTGTTGTGGCTTCTGCCTGTTCAAACCCTGCTTTCATAAGAAGAGAGACCACAAAAAGCGAGTCAAGAGCATGAGTGAAAGGCACAATTGCTCCGCCAACGCTAAGCGGAAGAACTGCCCTGAAAAAATCGCCACCCACCTGCAAGGCTTCTGTTTTAACGCGATACTTAAAAAGCATAACAGCGCCAAGATAGAGAAACGCCAAAAACTCACCAGCCGTTATGCCCAAAAATGCGCCAAAAACGCCACTACTTAAGCCTTTTGTGATAAGAAGCTTTGCAAAAAACAGACCAAAGGCAAACTTGACCGCCTGTTCTATGATTTGACTTATTGCTGTTGGCGCCATGTTTTCATAGCCTTGAATAATTCCGCGATAAACTCCAATCAGCGCTCCAAGTGGCAGAAGAAAGGCAAGAAGCATATAACTATACCTGCCTTCACTTGCCCCTTGCAGAGAAGAAATCTGTCCTGAAAAAAAGGCGAACACCAGCCCCAAAATCAAACTTAGCCCTGCCGAAAACAAGAGCGCAAGACGAAAATAGCCATTGATTTTTTGAATTTCACCTCTTGCGCGCGCTGAAGAAACAAGCTTGGAAAGCGAGCTTGTCACCCCTCCTGTCACAAGCACGAGGGCAAGCGAATATAGCGACATAACCATCTGAAACACACCAATTCCTTCGATGCCAAGGATGTTTGTAAGAGGCAGACGAAAGAATGCGCCAAAAATTTTGCAGACAATTCCGCTCAAAATAAGTAAAAAAGCACCCTTTCCGACACTGTTTTTCATAAAAATATCTTGCGAAAAGTTAAAAATTTTATGCAAAGGCTATTTACAAATCAAAAAATATGTGGTAGAATATATCTGTAAAAATACGCAAAAGATATTTTAAAGGAGTGATATATGAATAACCAGTTTTATAGTGATTTTAATCATAAAAGTTCTGCTGAAGAAAAAAATGATAATCTGTTTGCTTTAAACTCAAGAATACATAAGTTTAACACCGCTAAAGCTTTAAATGTTCTTTTTGAATTGCTCAATGGAGACAGTTTGCCAAGCGAAAAAGAATTGTCTTCGTTCGCATCGGAATATTTAAAAGAAAACAGCGATCCTGCATATGAAATTGGCCAAACTAAAGATTTGCAAAAAATGGTTCAAGCTGTTTATAAATTTATGGCATTAAAACCAGATGAAAATTTTGCAAAGATAAAACAATCACCACTTGTAAGGAGTTGCCTTGCTCCAATGTCTGCTAGTATGGCGTGGGGAGGCTTCAATTTGAAAAACAAACTTGCTATAGACACCAACTCCTTAAATATGGCTCTAAATAAATATTTTGATCCCGCTTCGCAGTGCCCAATTGGCATAAATCTTAAAAAGATCTTGGAAGCACAATTTAAATTTTATTCTTCTTCAACTATTTCAATAAACAATTTAGAAGAGAGTACAGTTGTTGATATGAAAGCGGCAGGGGTTGCAATGAGAGAGCTTTTACAAAACAACTTGGGAGACTTTTTAAACGCAGAAGAAAATAAGGACTAAAATTTAGCCCTTATTTTTATTTTTCTATATCTTCCTCTCTATAAGCAATTTCGTTTCCAGATATTGCCTCCTTTGCAATTGTTTTGTCTTGTTCTTGAACAATTTTTTCTTGCCAAGTTTCTCCTGGTGTGTTGATATTATCAGAAAAATTATTTTCATTTGAAAAATTATAACTTGATGGCAATGTAATATTCATCTTGTCAGTTTCAATTCCTTGCTTTACCTCTGATTGCTCACCGTCGTTTTCATCTTGTTTTAAAGAACTTTTTCTTGAAGTTGGAAGATGGGTTGAATTGTTGTTTTCATCATTTTTTTTACTTTCTTTTGTTGGCGCCACACTCGCATAGATTGTTTTTTTCTTTGCATCTTCTTTTTTCGTTGTGTCAGATTTTTTGGTGGCTTTTGCTCTGCCATTGTTTCCAGCAGAACCGCCACTCTTTGTTGAGGTCGAGGGCTTTTTTGTTGAGGCTGGTTTTGTTTCACTTTTTGAGTTTTCAGCAGTTTTCTTCTCTGTTTTTGGACGCTCAGCTTCTGTAATATTGACATTTATTGATTCGCTTGCAAGGAAAGGCTTGTTATATTCTTTTGCCAAGCTTTTCAGTTTGTCTTTGCCTTCGTCAACCTTTTCAATTCCGCCAAATTTGTTGAAAACATCGTCCAAAACTTCTTTCGCTCTTGAAAATTTTCTTTTGCTGCCATTGTCTTCCAGTTCTGAAAGGCGCCTATTGTATTCGTTGATTACCTCTTCGCCAAGTTTTCCATAACCTTCCAAAATTGAAAGCGCACGCAAAACGAAAAATTGACTTCCCATTTCGTAGAGGTCTCTCCAATACATATATTCTTCGCTTTGCCAATAAATCCAAATGCTTAGGTTTGGCACTTCTTCGTCGCCTGTCTTGACTGCAACATCAACAAGGTTAAAGCGCTCGCGCACCTTGATGCGAAAGTCAGCGTCGTTTGGCGCATTGAAACTGTCGACAAGTGTTTTTATGGTGTGCTCGTCAAATTTTTCAACTATGTAAAGCTTTGCCTCTGCCCCCTCTTGAGAATAGGAAAGTTCAACATCAAAGTTGAAGATAAGGCCTGCAAAGCGCACTTCGGCAGCGTAGCCTTTTTCGTCTTCAACTTGAATTTCTTTGATAACGCGAACCAAATCTTGTTTGATGTCGTTGTTTATAAAATAATTGCCCTTTTCATCAAATCGCCCTAAAAGATGAAACTGCAAAAACAACATTTTGTTGGATATTTTTTGATAGTTGATAAAGTCAATTTGGCTTAAAACAATATCTTCGCCAAAAACTTGAAATTCCGTCTTTTCTTTGACCTTTTCTTTTTCTATAGCTTCTGTTTTTTCAACAGTCTCTTCTTCTGTGGAAGGTGCTGTATTTGAAGAATTTTGCTGATTTTGTTCGATAAGGTTAAATTTTCTTTTTCTTCCCATTTTTCACCTCTAATAGTAGTATAGCATAAAAGCTTTCTTCTTGCAATTTATTTCTTTAAAAAACTTATGCAGAAAGGTTTTTCTTTGATAGCATTTAATGTTATTCCATTTGAAACGCACTTGCCGTTGCGATTGAAAAGGCAGTCAGCTTTGCATGCAATTTTTAATGCTTTGCTGTCTCGCTGAGGTGCAAAGTCTGGAGTTCTTTCAAAAAGTTTTGCCGTTGTGTCTGGAACGGTTTTTGTGCTGTCCTCTTTAAATGTTGAGCAAATCACTTTTCCATCAACCAAAATTTCCTTTGCCTTGCAAGTGAAGCGGTCATTGTAAAAACAAGTTGTTTTTCTGCATCTGATATCCATATTCTTTTCTCCTTCAATAAAATATTGCCAAAAAATTGACAAAATAAACAAATTGTCTTACAATATCAAAAAGGAGATAAAAATGAAAGTAGTTTTACTTAAAGATGTCAAAGGCACTGGCAAGAAAGGAGAAATCAAAGAAGTTTCAGACGGATACGCAAAAAACTTTCTTTTGAAAAATGGTTCTGCAAAAGTTGCAAATGCCAGTGCACTCAATGAAAACACTATGAAAAAAGAATCTGATGCATATCACAAAGAAATGGAAAGGCAGAGTGCGATTGAACTTGGTCAAAAACTCAAAGAAAAAACAATCACTCTTGCCATAAAGTGTGGTGAGAATGGCAAAACATTTGGTTCTGTCACATCAAAAGAAATTGCAGAAGCGCTTAAAAAAGAAGGTTTTGACATTGACAAGCGTAAGATAGAACTTGATGGAACAATCAAAACCATCGGCTCGTATCGCATAACAATAAAACTTCACAGCGAAGTTTCTGTGAAAATAAATTTGGAAGTTGAGGCAATATAATAAAGACATTATGAAAAGGCTGAAAATCTTGCATGTGGTAGAAAATTTTTATCCCATTTATGGTGGGGTAACCTCTGTTGTTGATGGTTTGTGTGAAAGTTTGTCACAATTTGCTGATGTGACAGTTGCAACTATTGAGCCAGATCTCAAAAGAGGGGAAGTTTTCAAAGAATTGCAAAGAAGTTATAAAATAATAAGATGCAAAGGCTTCAAAAACAAACTCACTGGTGATATGATTGCCTGTC
The DNA here is from genome assembly GCA_944348085.1 of uncultured Clostridia bacterium. GTDB lineage: Bacteria > Bacillota > Clostridia > Christensenellales > UBA1242 > Caccovivens. Next base: position 24,193 of record CALVMU010000014.1, on the reverse strand, counting down.
CTCACTTAGATAAAAACTTTCGAAAATTTATAAAAGAAGGTGATTTTGATATTGTTCATGCTCACATGCCATTAACCCTTGCCTCATATGTATCTCGAATTGCAAAGCAGAGAGGCATTCCTGTCATTCAAACAATTCATAGTTTATATTGGTTTGACATAAAAAATTTTATAAAAAGCAAATTCCTTGCCGACATAGCAACAAAGATTGCTGTTGCAAGAGTGCAAAAAAATGCTGATTATATTTGGGTTGTATCAAAATTTTGCAAGGACTTTTTGCAAAAATTTGGTCTTAAAGACAAGGTTGAGGTTGTTTACAACTGCACCGAACAAGAAGTCTTCAACAAAGAAAAACTTTCTCTTGCTTCTTTTGCAAACATCAAAAAACACAAACTAACCTTGCTGTCTGTTGGACGAATTGTAAAAATAAAGAATTTTGATTTGATACTTGACAGCCTTTTTCTTTTGAAAGATAAAAAACTTGACATTCATACATATATTGTAGGAAGTGGACCATACGAGAAACACTTGCGTGCAAGAGTAAAAAAACTTGGACTTGACAATCAGATAACCTTTACAGGTGCTATAACTGATAAAAATGTTCTTGCAAATTTTTATCGAGCATGTGACCTTGTATTGTTTCCATCATGTGCAGATAGTGCCGGGCTTATTCATGTTGAAGGAGCAATGTATAACAAACCTACTCTTGCCATAGAAAAAACAGCCATTTCAGAAAAAATTGAAGATGGTGTCAATGGTTTGGTAAGCAAAAATAATGCTTTTGATTTTTTGAAAAAAATAAATTATGTCTATCATAACAAAGAAAAACTTGAAAAAATGGGAGAAAATGCAAATACAAGTTTGGTAAGGCTTTATTCTGATCCAGCAGTAGCCTTGGAATTATATCAAAAATATTGTTCGGCAGTTACCCTTTTCACAAAAAATCAATATATTTTAGGAAAAGAGAGTGCAATCATAAAAAAGCAAATATAACAAAAAAAACAGAACTTTTGTTCTGCTTTTTTTACACATTTGCCAGTTTGTCTGCGCGGTCTTTTATGGTTAATGCTTCAATAAATTGTTCAATGTCGCCATTCAGCACACCTTCAAGGTCATACGAACTTAAATTTACGCGGTGATCAGTCACCCTGCCTTGTGGATAGTTGTATGTGCGCACGCGCTCTGAGCGGTCGCCTGTGCCAACCTGGCTTTTTCTGTTTTGTTTATATTCGCTGTCGCGCTGTTCTTTGTAGTATTCATAAAGTTTCGCGCGCAAAATCTTCATGGCTTTGTCTCTGTTTTTCATTTGTGAGCGCTCGTCTTGGCAAGCAACCACAATTCCTGTTGGAAGGTGGGTTATTCTGATTGCGCTTTCTGTTTTGTTGACATGCTGTCCGCCTGCGCCAGAAGAGCGATAGGTGTCAATCTTCAAATCTTTTTCATCAATTTCAACATCAATGTCTTCAATTTCAGGCAAAACTGCAACGGTTGCAGTTGAAGTATGTATTCTGCCTTGGCTTTCTGTCTCTGGCACTCTTTGAACGCGGTGAACTCCGCTTTCATATTTCAGTTTGCTGTAAGCGCCCTTGCCCTTTATCAAAAATGTGATAGCTTTTATGCCACCAAGCTCAGTTTCGCTGAGGTCAAGCACTTCATATTTCCAGCGGTTTTTCTCGGCATAGAATTGATACATCTTTGCAAGCACGCTGGCAAACAGCGAAGCCTCTTCTCCACCAGCACCTGGTCTGATTTCCATGATAACATTGTTGTCGTCATTTTCGTCTTTTGGAAGAAGCAAGATTTTGACCTCTTCACAAAGCTCTTCAAGTTTGGTTTTAAGCTGTCCGATTTCGTCATAAAACATCGCTTTCAGGTCGTTGTCTTTTTCGCTGTGATATTCCTTTTCGCAAAGCTTGTATTCGTCATGCAGTTTGCTAAGTCTGTCATAACCATTTGCAACATCCTCAAGCATAGAGCGCTCTTTTGCAATTTTGCGCCACTCACTGTTGTTTGCGATCACGCTTGGGTCGGAAACTTCTTTGGTAAGTTCGTCATATCGGTCTTTCATTTTTTTTGTTTTTTCAAGTAAACTTTCAATCAATTCTTCCATAAACAATCCTTTCAATTTTATTATAATCATTTATCACTTTGATGTCTACAAATTTGCCCTCTTTCATCATTTTTGCAACAGCCTTTGCCTGACCTAAGCCAACTTCAAAGAAAAGATAACCCTTTTTATTCAAAAAGTTTGGAGCGTCTTTTATTATGTCGCGATAAAATATATAGCCATCCTCTCCACCGTCAAGCGCAAGCTTTGGGTCAAAGTCTTTGACCTCAGTTTCAAGCTTTTCAATATCAGAGCTTTTGATATATGGAGGATTTGAAACAATAAGCTCAAACTTTTTGCTTTTTTTGAAAGCTTTAAAAAGGTCCGATTGCACAAAGTTGATTTTGGCGTCATTTTGCTCGGCATTTTGCATGGCAACAGCAAGTGCCGATTTTGAAACATCGCTTGCAGTCACTTCAACCTGGCAATTTTTTTTGATTGCAATTGCAATTGCTCCAGAGCCTGTGCAAAGGTCGAGAACAGAGCTCAGTTTTTCCTTTTTGATTTTTTTGATAACCTCTTCAGCCAAAAGCTCGGTTTCCATTCTTGGCGAAAGAACTTTTTTGTTGACGGTGATTTTGTTTCCATAAAAATCAACAAAGCCAAAGATGCTGGAAAGAGGCTCGCCTTTTGCCCTTCTGTTTGCAATCGACAAAATTTCTTTTTCATGCTCTTTACTTATGCTTTTGACAAGCCTAACCTGCCCTCGTCCAATATTCAAAACATTTGCCACAATCCACTCAACATCGCTTTTTTCATATCGCTCCGCTTTTTTGAGCTTGGTTTCGATTTGAGCAAAAACGCTGGAGAGCGGAACCTCGCTCTCGCTATAAGAATTTTGCAATCCGTTTTCAAGTTCAATTTTTGCCATGTTTGAAACCTCGGTCTGTGTCGTGTTTGGTTTGAGTTTCACCAAAAATGTGGTGATAAAGCATAAATCTTTGATAAACCTCCATTTGCAAAGCGCGATAAGAACCAAAAATTCATAACTTAAGCCCACCAAAAGCAAAAAGAGCGCCAAGTTGATAAAAAAGTTGGCAACAAGCGACACATTTATGCAAATCAAGGATATCACAAAAGTGGAAAATAAACAAACGATAACAAGAAAATTCAAAAAATTTAAGGGTGGCCTTTTTCTAGAACCTTGACCGTCAAGAGTGTTTTGTCCTGCCAAATTGAAGCGCAAAAAACTTTGCATAAAAGGACAAAATCTCAGAACTAGCAAAACCAAATAGATGAAAGCCGTTCTAAAAATGCCAACGATAAAGCTGTGAAGATAGTAATTTTGTTCTCCTACAAGTTTGTCTGAAAGAAAATTTGGCACAAAACCAAGCACAACAAAACCAAACAAGAAGGCAAGAAAAATAAAGGCGAAAAGCAAAAGATAGTTTGAAAAATAGCTTATATTTCGCGCCTTTACATAGCTTTTGTTTTGTTCTTCCTTTGGTCTTTCATTATTTTTATCTTCCATCAAAAGCATTTTGATGTATAAAAATATTCCAACAAAAAAATATAAGAGGCCTCGCCAAAAAATAATGCCCCAACCTTTAGAGTTTTTGATCTTGCCAGAGCACACCCTTTTCTGCCCGTCGCTGTCGATAAAGGCTAGAGAATACTTTTCATCTCTTACAAGTGCCACACCATTGTTAAACGGAAAGACAAATTTTTTCACTCTAAAGTTATTGACAGTTTTTGTTGTTTTAGTCTTTTTTGTTTTATATCGAAAATCTTTATTTGTTAAACTAAAAACATTGGCAAACAAAAAACCGCTTGATTTTCAAGCGATTTTTTTATTATAAACCATACTTTTTGTTGAATTTTTCAACATTTCCACTTGCGTCAACAACTTTTTTCTTTCCTGTGAAGAATGGGTGGCATTTGTTGCAAATGTCTATGCTCATTGTGTCACCTTTTGCATTTGATCTTGTTTTGAAAGTGTTTCCACAAGCACAAGTTACGGTCACCTCATGATAATCTGGATGAATACCTTTTTTCATAATTTACCCCCTTTTTGCTTAGTCGCCCACATAAGGAAGAAGCGCTATATTGCGTGCTCTTTTGATTGCCAAAGCAAGCTCTCTTTGGTGGTGAGCACAAACACCGGTTTGACGTCTTGGAAGAATTTTTCCTTTTTCAGTGATATATTTTCTGATTTTTGCAACGTCTTTGTAATCAATAGTTTTTTCTCCAGCCACGCAGAAAGCACAAACTTTTTTCTTTGAAGGTTTGCGGAATTTCTTTACAACTGGTTTTTCTTCTTTAACTGCTTCAGTTTTAACTTGTTCGCTCATAATAATCTCCTTTTAAATATTAGAATGGCAAACTGTCGTCATCAATAGGCTCAAGTTCAACGGTTTCTTTGCTTGATGGTTTTGAAGGTGCAGGTGCTGTGTTTTCAGCGCCATCAGTTGGTCTGCTTCCCAAAAATTCTACATCGTCAGCAATGATGTCAGTTGTGTATCTCTTTGTTCCATCACTTGCCTCGTAAGAAGAATTTTGAAGTCTTCCCATAACGCAACATTTTGAACCTTTCTTTAAAAATTTATGACAGTTTTCGCCAAGGCCTCTCCAAACAACAATGTTGAAGAAGTCTGCTTGTGGACCATTGTCAGAGTTGCCAAATCTTCTTTGCACAGCAAGTGAAAATCTGCAAACTGAAACGCCACTGTTTGTTGTTGTAAGTTCTGGGTCTCTTGTGAGATTGCCAATTAACATAACTTTGTTCATAATTTTTCTCCTTAAAATGCATTATTTTCTAACAAAAATTTGTCTAACAATGCCTTCTGTGATGTTCATGAGTTTTGCCATTGGGTCAACTTCAGCTGGGTCAAGCTCAACATTCATAAGAACATAGAAGCCTTCTGTTTTAAAGTTGATAGGATAAGCAAGTTTTCTCATTCCCCATTTATCAATTCCAAGCACTGTGCCTTTTTTGCTTTCAACGTAAGAAGAAAACTTTTTGATAAGTTCTTCACGCTTTTCCTCTGACACATCAGCAGAAATGATATACAGAATTTCATACTTATTCATACTTTTTACCTCCTTTTGGACTAAAATGGTCTTTTTGTTTTCACAAAAAAACAAGGACAGTAATCTACTGCTGGCATTATAATATCATTAAAAAAGCTTTTTGTCAAGAAAAAATTGCTTATAAATTTTGTTTTTTAAAATCAAAAAAAGCGAGAGTTGTTCCCGCTTTTTTGATTGTTTTAATTAGCCATTTGCAAGTTCGTCATATTTCTTCTTCTTTTTCTTGCGAACAACAACGAAAACTACAATAATGATTATCGCCAAGAGAAGAAGTCCGCCAACAACGCCAAGCACAATTGCAAGCACGTTGTTTGACTGCATAACGATTGCGTTTTCTCCAAGAACCCAGAACAGTCCACTATAAGATGGATTTGGATTTGTATAGTTTACAGCAAAGCTTATATTGCTTATGCTGTGATCTCCCAAGTCCATAGTTCCATTGAATGGATGATCATGCGTTCCTATTGGCTCCCAATATCTTCCAGTAAAGTCAAGGTTTGATGTCACTTTGTAGTAGCAATCTGCATAGGCAACACCATTGTCATTAAACTGTCCGTTGTTGACAGCCCAAGCAACAAAGCCCATATCTTCTGGTCTTGAGATGATGTAAGGATCAGCTTGAGTGCCACTCCCTTGCAAGCTTTCTGCTCTGTAAGAGTCGTCGCTCCAAATCATTCTTACAAAGTTGATCACAATTGTGTATGGTTGATTTTCAGCAAAATGAGTTGACATTATTGCGTTTGTAATGTTGATTGTTCCGTTGCTAAACAGACTTGTGATATCTTGAACATAGGAATTGGTTGAATATATCAAGATGTTTCCAACTGTATAGTTAAGACTTGGAACAATTGTAAGAGTTGCAGTTCCTCCAAAGAGAAGGTTTGCAATTTGACTTCCGTCAGTCACGGTGGTGTTTGCCAAAATTTGATTGTTGAGAGTGTAGGTAAATCTTGTCGAACCTGTCATAGTGACATCGTCGATTTGGTCTTGACCACCAACTCTGAATTCAAAGTTGAAAGATATTTCTTGCTCGGTTGAAACAGGTTTAACGATGATTGCACCATCAACAAGATCTTGCGCTTTGGCAACATAAGAGTAGATGTTTAGTGCTGGGTCATAGCTGAATGATGGTCCGTCAAATCTAACACCATAACCTGTGTCAATATTTAAAACAAGCTCTATTCTGCTGCCAATTTTGACTTTTGTTGTTTCGTTGACATCAGTGATTTGCTGATCTCCAATTGTTGCACTTACAACTTGACCATGAGCAAAGTCTGAAAGGTCGAATGTAAGGTCAACTTCCGCACCTTCAAACACCGCAAAAAGTTTAAGTGGTTGTGATTGATAACCAAGGTTGTATTCCCATCTTCCTTCGCTTGTTTCTGATGCATAATACATTGTTCCTTCAGGTGTTAGCCAATATTTGAAGTTATAGCCTGGTTTTTCTTCAGCTACAAGAACAACCTCTTTTTCTGAATCGTAACCGTCTGTTGTAACGCGCTCGCCCTCTTGCATAATGTAGGCGTCTCCGACGAGAGAAGATTCTTCCTGCCCGTCACTCTGAATAGTGATTGTATAGATTGGGCGATATACAGCTTGGATGTTATATTCGCCATCTGTCATATTTTCAAGAGTGAGGTTTCTAGATGTATATTGAACTGTTCCTTCACTGGTTGTTACTGACCAGTAAGCAAATTCAAATCCTTCAAATGTAAAGGCTTGAAGGCTGAGAGTAAGTGGGTCTTTCACAGCAAATTCGCCAATCCAAACACTATCAGAATTTATCCAATGAACTGTGTCGCTGATATTTGTGATAATATCAGAAATTGAGTAATCGTCAACATCTTTTAACGCATCTGGAATAAAGTTAACTGAAACAATTGCCTTTTCATAAGCCCAACCAGCATAGAGAGTAAAGGTTTGAGTGTCTGGATCATAGTTGTTTTCCTCAACGTAATTCTGTCCGTTAAACTTGTATGGTCTTTCTGCCCAAGCTTGAACTACTCCAAGCGCGTCGCTAAGATATTGTGTGCCTTGTCCAAGTTGTTTTGTGAAGTATCCAAGGAATTTAGATCCTGCTCTAGTTGGATTAAGTCTTGCCATTTCCTCGGCGCTTAAGCCTGAAAGGTCAAGGTTTTCGCCATATACAACACCGCTTACAACAATTGGATCATAAACATCTTCGTCAGTTTGATCTACAAAGAACCTTACATTGTATTCAATTGGGTTTACCAAAATTTTGATCACAATGTCTGAGTTGATGTTGCTAAGAGTAAGTGTTGATGTGTAAGTAAAGCCTGTTTGCTTAATGTCTTCATCTTCAAGTTTTTTAACCGCTCCTGCTTCGCTCACAAAGTCTTTTCCTGCCCCAGTAATATATGCAATAAGATTGCCATTTTCATCTTGAGCAAGGTCAAAGTAGAAGTTTGTGTTGATTTTCAAAGTGATGTTTGCGCCTGTTATTGTCACAATTGACAAACGTTCTGAGTTGTTGCCATTTGAAGTTACTGGAACAGTGTTCTCGGTAATTTGAATTCTTCCAGCAGAAGCAGAAGATGTTGCCTCTTCACTTGTTACAAACATAACTTCAACGCGTTGCTCTTCAGCAGTAAACACACCAACGATGCTTGAACCATTTGTCGCATTTGAAATGCGGTAAATCGTTCTGCCATCGCTTAATGAAATGGCGTCAATTGTTGCACTTGTTTGAGCGTTAAACGAGAAGCTATAGCCATCCTTTGCCTCTGGGTAGAGATAGAATACCGCGTCGGTATAAGTGAGAACCTTATATCTGCTTCCGATAACAAGGTCGCCTTCGCTAGGATCAAGATAGCTTTTATCTTCAAGTCTTGCTCCGCTTGCATCAACAAGCCAGATCTTTCCGCCCAAGTCGTTGTTTGGATAGTCAACAAAGTTAACTCTGACTGAAACCGAAATGTCAACATAAACCTCACTTGCCGTGTAGTTGATTGTGTAAGATGTATAGCTTTCTGCCTTAACTGACTCTATGGTATAAGTGCCTTCTTCAATACCTGATGTCAAATCGTTATTTTGACTGTCATTGTCAGCATAGAAGGTGTCAATTTCGTATCCAGCATCAGGCAGGAAAGTAAATACAATGCGGTCTCCAACAAAGACTGTTTGCTCGAGCGTTGAGCCTGCACCCACTGCAAAAGGTTCTTCCTCATTTATTGCGACAAGCATGCTTCCGTGAAGTCCAGAAGTGAATGTAAGGTCAACGGAATTGTAATCAAATCTTGCTTCAAATTCAAGATTTCCGCTTTCAAGAAGAGTCTTGTTTGCCTCGTTTGCTTTAAGATCATACTCTGCGTCTTCGCTTATCAATGTTTCGCCTTGATACCAACCGATAAATCTATATGTGTTGCCTGAAACGCTCGCATTTAAAGTTACAGAATAGCCAAACACGAGATTGTTTTCGCCGCTTGGTGAAACTGTAACAGTAAGGTCACCATCTGGCACTAAGTCATTGTCTGTCACTGTCACGGTAAATTTTCTTGCCTCTGCTGTCAAAACAATTGCAAAGTCGGTTGTGAAGTTTGAAATTTTTGCAGTGTAAACAACAACATAATCAGAGTTAAGCTCTGCATTTTGTTCATCAGAAATTGTTGCATCCTCGCTTGTAAGGTGAGCATTTTGATAGCCATATTTCAAAGTGATTTCAATGTCAAGTTCTTCTCCTGTGCGAGTTGTAAAGCTTCCGTTGTCAAGAGTTTGACTTGCGCCCTCGATTGAAATGTTGCTTGCATGCTCTGAAAGTTTTCCCCAAGAAAGAGTTATGCTTGCTGGCACTTCTGTGATGGTGATTGTTGCATCATCAGTAAAGTTTTGCCAAGTGAAAGTGAGAACAGTGTTTTCTTCGCTTAAATTAGCCCCAGAAATTGTTCCGCTTCCTGAAAGGACTGCTGAGTTTGAATCAAATTCATAACCTTCTGCAGCAGTTGCAATAACTGTTGCTGTTGTGCCAGTCTTCTTTGTAACAGGGTCTGTGTAAGCAGAACTGTCAACTGTCACGCTTACATGACTTGAATTGTAAGAAAGTGTAAGTTTGTTGTCATTTGGAACGGCCTCAAAAGAAATTGTCGAATCGGCATAAACATTCCAAATGCTGAATGGGCTGACAGTCAATGCTGAATGCTCTCCATAGAACGCGTCAACATTTACTGTGAATGAATAGCCAGCCTCTGCTGTGATTTCAAATTTCCATGTCTCGCCATGCACGATTTCTCTTTTAGTGCCACTTATCAAGTTGTTGTTTTCAAAACGAACTGTCAAAAGTGGGTCGATTTCAAAGGTCACTTGATATCTGCCCTCTGACCAAACTGCATAGAGCGTGAGCTGTCCGTCTGCTCTGATTGAAGAAAGAATTGTGCCTTGAGTATACATCTTTCCGTCAGATTGAGCGTCAAAGAAGTTGTAAACATAGCCATCTCGAAGAGTTGCTGTTGGGAATGTTTCTGTGATTGCTTGTCCGAAAGTTGCATGAATTGAGTTTGTTCCAACAATTTGTCCCTCGACAAGTTCCTCTCCAATTTGAAGCTCTCCGCCGTCAAATGTGATTGTGTATTCAACGCCAGTCCACTGAGCTGTAAGATTTACAGGCTTGTCTGTGTCAAGCGTTGTGAAAAGGCTGTCGATATATGCCTTGATTGTTTCACTTAAAGTCAAATCGCTGTCGCCATTTTTCCAACCAGAAAGAGTGAATGTGCCTGCTGTCAATGTGATGTCTGGAAGCAAACTGTCAAGTGTTTCATCTGCAAGGTCAGCATAGTTTACTCTTGCACTTGCATCAGTTGAAGAGGTTTCAACGATGTCAGCACCGTCAACTGTTGGAATGTTTTTGTTGTAGTTGAATGTGACAATAATTGACGAAGTTGTCACTTGAATTGTTGTGTTTGCACCAAGTTTTTTAAAGTTTGCCGTAAAGGTGTTTGCGCCCAAACCTTCGCTTTGAGTGTTGTTGCCAATTCTTACGCCAGTGATTTTGTAGCCTCTGTCAGTTGTAAGAGTCAAACTGAAGCTTGAATAGTAATCAACTGTCACGCTGGCGCTGTTGTCAGCAAAGTCTCCGTCAACGATATTGACCTCACCATCAGGATTTGCTGAAATTGAAGCAAGGTTTTCGCCAGTGATTGTGATGATGATTGAATCAATCTGCCAGTTTGGATAAATTGTTGCAGTTTTGCTTGTATTTAAGCTGTCAGTTGCAATAGCCTCAAGCCAAGCGTCAAGATTTTCTGCTGTGATTGTTGTAAAGCTTCCGCCTGTTTCTTTATAACTATAGCCTGTCACAGTGTAGCCAACTCTTGAAGGTTTTGCCCAAGAAGAGATTATGTCGCCAACATTTGCGCCTTCATCAAATGGATAAGACACTCTGATTTGAAGGTTGCTGTTTGTGATGTCTTGTTCTCCGTCAACAAAGCCGCCCTCTGGCAAGTTTCCAGTCACATCGACTTGAAGAGTGATTGTGATTGCTGTGATTTGACCTGTAACATTGTTTGTCACGCTATAGTTTGCTCTGTCATCACCTGCAAGAACAATTGTGATGTCGTGCGTGCCTTTTCCGCTTTCAGCATAAACAGAGCTCTCCATATCAATTGAAACATCGTCACCGCTTTCAATGTCAAATCCTTGCCATACGATGTCTGTTGGCAAATCTGTTGTGCCATCATAACCTTTGCTGATTGTTGTTCCAGAAAGGTCAAGGGCTTTTGCTGTGATTGTGATTTGTCCACTTGCACCAGTTCCATCTGTGCCATTCATGCCAGTGTAGTCAGTTGAAGCAAGCACAAAATTGATTGTGTAAGGTGAGCTGTTTGCCACAAGGTTGTTTGAACTTGAGTAAACCGCACTTGTGATTGTGTAGTCCGAAATTGAAATATAATCAGACTGACCATTAACGAGCATTACTGTTTCTCCGTCAATAGAAATTTGAATATTTCCAAGAAGGGCAAGCAAATCTTCAAGGCTAATATCTTGGACAATTTGTCCATAAGTAAGACTGTCTGTTGCGATATCTGTAACTGTAGCCACCGATACTGCTTTTGCAGTGATTGTGCCCATAAAATCTGGGTTTGAAATGTAATAGTTGTTTGAATTTGTGCCAGTTATTGCAAGGTTTTCAAGAGCTTGAGAGCCAGCGTGTTCACTTGCAAAATTGCCAGTGATTTTAAGCGAGTCGCTATTGAGCGCGCCAGTAAAGTTAGCTGCGCTAGTAAATGCAGTTGTTTTATCAAAAGTTTTGCTAACCTCAGTAAGAGTGATAGGCGCTTTATCGATATACAGTTTTCCGTTAAGGTTTACTGTATCAAATCCAACACCTGTAGACGACCCAATAACAAGGCCATAGCCATCTTCTTTATAATCAACTGCGCCGGCAGATTGGTCTTGAAGTTGAATTGTAATATGGTCTACAATTGTTTGTTTATAGTTTTCTGCAATATCATAAAGATTGTCGCCTATTTTGATTTGTGCTTTAAGTTCGGCAGAAATTTCTGTGCCAGTAACCTTTACAATAAGTTGGTTTCCACTCAATGCCACAGTGATACCAGGGAATGCTTGCCCTGTGTATGTGTAATGCAAATCGTTTGGAAGAGAAAGCGCAAGTTCCCCTTCTGTGTTGTCATAGATTGTAAACTTGCCTGTAAAGCCTTCCATGTTTACTGTGTAATTTAACGAATCTGCTTGAGACAGTCCATTAAAGTAAGTTGTGCTGTCGTTTTTGAGTGATAAGTCATAAGAAGCAATCGCGTCATTTGAAGAATCTGCTCTGTCAAAGTAGATGTCAACCCTATCATTGTTGGTTGCCGAAATTGTAATTTGGCTTGTGATTGGGTTTGGGTCATTTACGCCGGCAGGCTTGCCAACCGTAATTTGACTGCTGTAGTCTTTAAGCATAATTTCAAACTTATCAATTGTAAGCACAAGTTCTTCTGCTTGTTGTGGTTTTACAATTTCAATATAATCTTTAAAGTTGTCTAAAACAACAAAGTCAAAAGTATAGTCGCCTGCTTGATAGAGATTGTCAAGTCCGCTGTCTGTTTTAACAACAATGTAAAACTCCATATCTGGATTTGTATTAACTTGTTCAATAGGGTCATCATTAAAGAAAATGTTCTTTTTGGTAGCCCAAGTTTGTTCTGTAATTGTCGCATCGGCAGACTGTGATGTAAGATTTTTAAGAGAGTCGGCAGTTGTTATATTATATGTAAGTGGAATTTCTACATCTTGGAAGTCTTTGTTTGCAAAAGTCAAATCATTTGCCGTGGCAATGTTTCCAACTACAATTGTTGATTTTTGCATAGTTACTGTAACAGTAAACTCTCTGCTTATTGTTGATGGCTGAGCTTGAACGCCGTCATTATAAGAGAAAGTCACAACAATCTTATATGTGCCAGTGTTGTCCATTGAAAGATAAGTTGCGTTATGCTCTTTAGTGTAAGGAAGCAAGAAGTTTGGAGTGCTTCCTCCATTTACTGAGATTGAAAGTTCGCCATCTTCTGTTCCAATGCCAGTTGTTTTGGTCACAACAACATTGTCAGCCGAAATTGAGAATCTGTCTGAAGTTTCAGACAAAATTTGATTGATAGGCATTTCATTGTTAATAAATGACATTGTGCCTATTGTAAGCGCTGACAAACTCTGGGTCACAGCAACATTTGTAAGGTTCCATTTTGCGATAAGTGTTGCGCTTCCGCCAGCACCATTTGCGCTTTGAGAAATCGTGTATTTTGCCTCAGGCGTGTTGTCTGTAAATTCAATTCCACTTCCGCTTGCCTGGTAGCCTGCAAAAGTCAGCTCGCTTGCGCTGTCAGTTGGGTTGTTGATCTCAAAGTCGTCATCGCTTGCAACATAAAGCGTTCTATCTTGCAAACCGTCAAGATTGAAATCAATCAAAACTTTTGCCACATCAGTGAACACAGCATAGGTTGTCTGGGCTTGGCTGGTGCCATAGTCAAGTTTTGTCATAGGGTCTGCTGTAACATTTCCAAACAAACTTTCATCAATTGTTGTGTCGTTTTGCCAGTTGTAAAGCACAAGACCGCTTACATTTGCGCTTGCATTTGCATTGACTGTAATGTTCATGCTAAGGCTTGTTACAGTTTTTGGATTGACTGAAATAACAAGAGCGCTCTCGCCATTTCCATAGATTGAGAACAAGATTTGCCCTTTAACAAAGTGGTTATATTGAGCAGTGAAACTTCCGCCATTGTTTGGTGAAACAGAAGAGCCGTTTACCATGATGTTTGAAACGGTAAAGTTGTGAACTTGGTTGCCATCCCATGCGTTTTGAATCCCTGCCAGAGCGCTTCCGTCTTTATTTGCTGTGAAATAGCGAGTTTCATAGCGGTATTCTTTGAAGTTTGAGCTGTCAAAAACAGTGAATGATGATTCGGTTGAAATTGACCAATCAAAGTTTGCAAGAAGGTTTTCGCCCTGACCATTCTTTTTAATAACAAGGTTTGAAATGTTGAAAACCGCTTGATCAGCTGTCGTTTCTGTTCCAGTAAAGGTTTGTGGCAAGCTATCAAATACTCTTTCAACAAGGGTTATGTTGTCAAATGAGTAAGTGAAAGGATAGCTTGTATTGTCAAGAACATTGAACGATCCGCTTCCTCTTTGAGCAACAGTCATCACCATGCCTGAAATATATGCAGCACCAGTAGAATCAAAGCTGATAACCGCTGGAGATTTTACGACATTGATAGCGTCTTCAAAAATCAAAGAAATTGACTCCTCTTCTGCGTTATAGCCTACGTTGGAGTATATAAGATTGAAATATGAAATAGCAAGAGTAATTTCTTCATAACCTTCATCTACTGGGTTTTCAGGAGCTTTCATGTAAAGTTCTAAATCATGTGTGCCAACCGCAAATTTACCTTCTTCATCACTAATGATTACTTCAAAAGGTGATACATCTATTATTGATGAGCCTTTCAATTCTACTCCAACGAATGAATAGTTGGTAACATTTCCATTCGTGTCATATTTAATAGTTGCGGTCACTTTGCCGTCACTATCTTCTGTTAATTCAAGATTGTTTGTTCCTGTATAATAGCTTGTTGCTTGCTTGTTTGTAGTGTAAACAAGCTCATTTTTTAGAAGAGTGATAACTGGCACTTTCCTTGTCAAAGTCATAGTTGTGTTGCCAATGTCATCTTCTACTATAAGCTCTAAAAGAACTTGAATATTGCTTAGCGAAATGTTTTCTCCTGCTTTTTGTATTTGTGTGACAACCTGTGTAATATCTTCTAGGTTGATATGGTAAGTTGTTGCAGGACAAACATAATCATAATTTTTAAAGCCTTCTATATATGTTGAAACATTGTAATGATTAAAACTAGAGCCATTGCTTGCTGATACTTGAGTTATTTTCCATAACAAACCATCGCCACTTACAACAACCCCGCCCATATAAAACTCATACTTTTTGCCGGTCACTTTGTTTTCTGTTTCAAATGTGTTTGAATATTCAATAGTGAAATAGCTATCCCAAACTTCATCGTCTTCATCAAACTCAAACTTTGGCATAAGAGTTGAATTTGTGGTTTGATTGTAAGCTGAGTCCACAGCAAAGTCGACACCAGCAACAGTATAGCCAATGTGGTTGAAGCCTTCTCTTTTCACAGTCACATAAGAAAGCACCTCGCTTGGCTTTTGCCCATAGTTTATGTTGACATAAATTCCTGTGTCGTCTCTTCCGCCTGCACCTTCTGGCATGGTGTCAGAAAGGTCAACGGTGTAGTAGTCGTATGCGTTTGTGGTGATATAGAGTTTAAGCACCATTGCGGTGAACTCTGTTGAGATTGTAAGATGTGCGCCGTCATCTGCGCCAATTGAATAAAGATTGTCAGCTGAAATATAGCCTTGAATGTTTTCAAGAGAAAGTGTAAATGTTTTCAGCCCATTTGTCGTTCCTGCGCCCGATTTATTCCCTGTGATTGTAAAGCTTGTAACCACATGACCAGTGCGAGTTGCGCCATTTACTTGATTTGAGCCAACTGCATAAATTGCATAAGTGTTGTCAGATGATGGTGTGAAAGAAACAGTTTGTCCGAGTTGAATGTTCAACGTTCTGTCGGTGTCGATTGCGATCTTGTAAGTCAAAATGCTAAAGCTTGCAGTCAAAACGACTTCTTTTTCAGCGCGATTGTCGCTGTCTGGAGTGGTAACAAAGCTATCCCAAGTTGATGTGTTTGAACCATTTGCCCAGAAGGCGTTCCAGTCAGCGCCAACAAGTTGATAAGTGTTGCCACTTACTGTTCCTGCGCCTGCAGTTGCAGTCCAGCCACTGAAAGAGTAGCCAATTTTCTTATATTTTGTGGTGCTAAGTGCAACAGCTGGGTCGCCATAGCTATAGCTTGGCGCTAAAGAGCCATCGTCACTAACGCCCTCATCGGCACCTTCACCATTCGAGCTGTAAGAAAGGTTGATCACCCTCTTTTCAACAAGCGGATTGATTGTGACAGTTGGCGTCGATTGATTTCCTTTTGCGCTTGACTCAACAAGAGTTTTAAACTCTTCATTTGCAAGCAATTCTGCATTTGAGAAAGTTTTTACAACTGTGCCGTTTGAAAGATACCAACCCATCAAATAGTAGCCATTTTCAATTGAAATGGTTGTAAAGCTTCCGCTTGAAATTGTCAAAGTTCCAAGTCCGTCTGCGCTATATCTTAATGTAAGATTTGCATAGTTTGTGGTTGTGAAAGGAGTCTTTTTGTCACCACTGTCAAGCACAAGGCCTGTAAAGTTTACATTTATTGTTTTTGTTGTCAAAGCAACTGTGATTGTTGAATCTGTTGAGCCTGGCTTATATGTGAAAGTCGCGTTGTTTGACGAGCCAAAAGTTCCGCTCCAAACATTGTTTGAAGCACCTTGAATTGTTGCTGGAGAAGAGATTCCTGTGATTTCGGAACCTGCGTTTGAAAGTGAGGCGGAAACATTGTAATTAAGCCATGTTTGAGCCCCTGTTGTTAAACCAATCGTGTATGCATATCCACTTGCGTTTGCATAATCAAGGTCTTGTGTTTTACCACTAAAAGACAAAAATCTTTGTGCAACCTCTTGTTCTATAGGTTGTCCGTCAAGTGTGTAAGAAATTGTAACATCATACAATATTTTTTCTGGTATGATTGTGATTGTATACGCAGGAGAATCTGCATCGCCTGTGCTGTTTTCAAAAATGTAGGTAATACTGTTGTTTGAAATTGATGCGCTAACACCACTAACACTTGCCAAGTTAAAGAATGTTTGACTTTCTTGTCCAAGTCTTATTGTTGTTGCTGTTGCGTTGGAAACTTCAAAAGTTCTTTTGGTTAAAGTTAATTGAGTTCCTTCAAAGTTTGAGTTTGTAATGTAAACAGGAACTTGATATTTGTCTGCAATACTGTTGTCTGCATACCAACTTCCGTTTTCGCCAATTTGCACAGTGATATATGTTACAAGTCTGTTGATTGTAAGGTTGATTGACATATCACTTACGCTATATTCAAAACCGTTTGTTTCTTCAAATATTCTATTACTATAGTATGTATTACCATTTAATATTGTTGACCTTGTAGATGTCACATTGTCAAAAGCAATATTTTCAAATCCATATTCCAAAATGTAAAAGTCCTTGTTTGCATCTGGAATATTTACTGTTAAAGTAAAGATTTCTCCAACTTTTGTGGTAAGTGTTTTGTTTGACTGGTTTACGCTTGTCTGCGTGGAATTATTTGACAATGTTGCTTCTGCTTTGTCAATATTTGTGCCTGTTATATTGATTGTTTTTTGTGCTCTTCCAAAGATAAGGGCAAGTTCGCCACCATTATCCAAAATGTTTGTAAAGGTAACTGTGTATCTATCCCCTGTAACCGAAACTTTTACAGCAACTGGAGTGTATGCATCATAATATCCACCAGATGTTCTAACTGTGTAATCTGTGCCTTTCCCCGTGCTGTTTGGGAAATATGCATAAGCGCCCGCTGTTAAAGATGACTGGCCAACATTTGTCCAGTTGCCCTTTGTGCCAACACATTGCCCTACGCCAGCACCTTGGAAAGTATAGCCTGCGTTAAGAGTGAAGGTTACTGTAACCGTGTCACCTGCCGTTATTGTTGTAAGGTCAAAATCATCTCCACCATCCGATGCAGAAGTTGCCCCAGTAACACTTACGCCACTTACAGCGTCCGCACCGTTATTATTGTTGAAGGCTCCGCCTTCAGTTGAAGCTGCGGCAAAATAGAGTTTGCTTGTAAGAGTTTTTGGATTTGTCCAAGTCATATAAACAATGTCAGCATTGTCTGCATAGTAAGTCAAAAATTCGCTTCTTGTTGTTGTGTTAAGCTCAATTGTTTTGTCTGCATTTGAATAGAGCGTTCTGGTTTGATAGCCAAGTCTTTCAATAGGATTGTCAGCAATAATCTTTGCCCATGGAGTGTCATAGTCAACATCAAAACTTACATCTCTTGTGCTGTAATCAAAATCATAAGTAATATTGATGGTTTGAGATGCCCAAGTCAAATTTACAACACCACTTTCAGCTTCAGAAGGTGATGCAATTGTTGCCTGATAACCTTTCCTAAGTGCATAAACAGCACCTGCAGTTGCATTTGCTCTCAAAACTGGAGCAGAAGTTGCATATAAAACATGAGAGAAACCTGCAAGAGTGCTTGTGTAAGTTGTGTCAGTGAAGGCAACTCTCACCTGTTGAGATTCTTCTTTATTGCCCGAGAAGAAATAGTTGCCATCTTTATAGAAACCAACACCTGTTCCTTCTTCATCTGAAGGGCCTGGTGTAACTGTTGTGTTATAGAAAGCTGAGTAACCTTTTGTTGCATTATCAGTTGCAATGCTAACGGCAGCCGTCATCTCTTCTTGTGAAGTAAGATAAGCCTCTTCACCAGTTTTGCTTGATGGATAAATCACAAATGTTCCGCTATCGGCAACTCCGATTGTGCTGTATGTAGAGTTTGTTGGTTGATATGTTTCGTCAAAGCAGTTGATAACTTGAGCACCTGTTGACACATGACCAACAAGAGTTCCGATATTGTTTGTTTCATCAATGATTGAAGAAACAGCGAAAGCACCAGAAACAGTAAGGTCAACGATTGAACCGCCTTCGATTGCACCAAACAAGCCAATGTCATCACTTGCAAATTGTGAAGCTTCGGCAACCACAATGTTTGAAATAGAGTGACCATTTCCAAAGAAGTTTCCTCTGAATGGATTTGTGGTCGTTCCAATTGGTGCCCAAAGTCCAGCGCTTAGGTCAATATCGCTTGCAAGATAGATGTTCGCATTTACATATTTATCAACTCCAGAGTTGACTTGATATGAAAACATAGCAAGGTCGTCTGCTGTGTCAATCACCTTGCAATCCAAACCAAAATGCACGGCATCTTCAATTGCCGCATCAGCCAGTTCTTTTTCAGTCCATAAAGGAATGTCCTCGCCGTTTTGGAAGTTTTCTTCCGCGCTAGCTTGAACAGCTCTTCCTCCGCTTAAAAGAGAAGGTATAAAAAAAATCGCGCCCAAACTTAAAATCGCTAAAGCTAAGAAAGTTAGTCCTCTTGAAATTTTCTTTGACATAACAAACTCCTTACATTTCTTGATTTATTTTGTTGATTAATTTAGAATTAATACATTTAATTGAAAATTAATTCATCTATATTATAACTTTTTGTTTCGACAAAAGCAAACAAAATAAGGCTTTTTAAGACAATTTTTTTCTCTTAAATCAACCGAAGAAAACGGCTAGTTTTTAAATTAAAAAATATTTTGATTTTTTATTTTTTTGCAAAATTTTTGATTTTTTTATGATTTTTTGCGATTTTTCATGATTTTTTTGAAAATTTTTAAAATTTTTGTTGTTTTTTGACCAATTTTACAGCAAATAATGTTACAAAAACTTGACTTAATAACCGAAAAAAAATATAATCAAATTGCAAAGAAAATTCTTTTTGCTGACTATGGAGAGAATTATGAACAACATTATTTTAACAGGTGACCGCCCAACAGGAAATCTGCATTTAGGACATTATGTAGGAAGTCTTAAAACCAGAATTGAGCTACAAAACAAAAACGATTATGACGAGTATTATATAATGATTGCCGACACTCAGGCGTTGACCGACAATGCAAACAATGTGGATAAAGTTAAAAACAACATCATTCAGGTCGCAATTGATTATATTTCGGCTGGCATCGACCCAAACAAAGTGACCATTTTTATTCAATCTCAAGTGCCAGAACTTTTTGAAATCACCGCCTATTTTATGAATCTCGTGTCTGTATCACGCCTTCAACGCAACCCAACAATCAAAGACGAAATCAAACAACGCGGTTTTGAAAAGTCGCTGCCTATCGGATTTTTAAACTATCCAGTCTCTCAAGCTGCCGATATTTTGGCCTTCAATGCAAATATAGTCCCTGTTGGCGAAGACCAAATGCCTGTTATAGAAGTAACAAAGGAAATTGCCCACTCATTCAATAACACTTATGGGCAAGTTTTTAGAGAAGTCAAAGGGTTATTGCCTGAAAATAAAATTTGCGCACGCCTTCCTGGGCTTGATGGAAAACTAAAAATGTCAAAATCGGCAGGCAACGCAATCTATCTTTGTGATGACGAAAAGACCGTTAAAGAAAAAATCATGTCCGCTTACACTGATCCAAACCATATCAAAGTGGCTGATCCAGGACAAATTGAAGGAAACATTGTGTTTGCATACTTAGATGCTTTCTGCAAAGACGAACATTTTGAAAAATATTTGCCAGAATATAAAAACTTAGACGAACTTAAAGCTCATTACAAGCGAGGTGGTCTTGGCGATGTAAAAGTCAAACTTTTCTTAAACAACATAATCAACGAGTTGTTAACGCCAATCAGAGCAAAACGAAAAGAGCTTGAAGAAAATGTTGACAAAGTTTATGACATTCTGTTTGAAGGTGGCAAAAAAGCAAGAGCCTCCGCTCAAAAAATGCTCAAAAAAATCAAAGAAGCCATGGGGCTAGATTATGAAAAATTAAAAAATAAGAAAAATTAACAAAAATATATTAAAAAATCATAAAAAAATAGCAAAATAAATTAATTTTTTGCTATTTTTTATTTTTACAAATATTTTTTTAGTTTAAAAATTGTATGACCAATTCCCTTTCTTTTCCGATTTTTAAAATATTTTTTTATCTTTTAAATCATTTTTATCTTATATTTTCTTTTTTTTATCAAAATTTGAAATCAAAATTTGCTTGAGTAATGTTTTTTCACTATATTTTTAAGATTTTTTTATTATTTTTATCACTTTTCCGTTATTTTTTTCAGTAATTTCTGTTCCCGTAATGATTGTTTGTGTTTTTTGCGTAAATTTCAATAGACGCTTTCGCCTTTCCTCGTCAAGCTCACTAAACACATCATCCAATAGAAGAATAGGATATTGTCCTGTTCTATTTTTATTGCATTCCAGCTCTGCAAGTTTTAATGACAATGCCACCGTCCTCTGTTGACCTTGAGAACCAAAATTTTTCACTTCAACATTGTTGACATACAAATTCAGATCATCTCTGTGGATTCCTGCAGTTGTATAACCAAATTTAAAATCTTTTTCAAGATTTTTTTGCAAATATTTCATCAAATTTTGCCCATAATTTTCATTAAAATCACTTTTATACTCAACTTTCAATTTTTCTTCACCATTTGAAAGATATTCGTGTGCCTTTTCTGCATAAGGCGCCAGTTCGTCAACAAACTTCTTTCGCTCTTCAAAAATCTTTTCAGCAATTTCGCAAAGCGATCTATTCCATATGTCGATTGTTTCTTTCACAACCTCAATATTCACACTGCTTTTCAAAAGCTTGTTTCTGTTTGCCAAAACTTTTTCATAACGCCCTAAAAGGTAAAAATAGCGCTTATTTGTTTGCGATATTGCCACATTTAAAAATTTTCGTCGGTCTTCAGGGCTTTCTTTTACAAGTTTAAGCTCATTTGGCGAGAAAAACACTGCATTTGTTCGGCCAAGAAGTTCGCCGATTTTATGCAATGCAATCCCGTCAACCAAAACCGATTTTTTATGCTGGCTGTTTAAAACAATTTGTATAGTTATTTTTCTATAACCGTTATCAAACTCAGCTTCAATTTTTCCGTAATTTTCTCCCCAGCGGATGACCTCTTTTTCTTTACCTGTGCGAAAACTTCTTCCAATCACTGCAAAAAAGATCGCTTCAAGAACATTGGTTTTTCCTTGAGCATTTTTCCCTATAAGCAAATTCAAATTGTCATCAAATTCAAATGTTTGATCTTGATATGATCTAAAGTTCAACAGATGAAGTTTTTTTATTTTCATTATTTTTATTATATCACATTCTCAAACTTTATCAAATCTTTTTTCTCTCTTTCCAAAACGCCTTTTCACAATATTTTTATTTAAAAAGCGGAAATTTTCTCAAATATTTAAAATATATCATTAAAATAACTGAAATAAATCGATTTTTTAGCTTTATTTTTCAACTTTTTATAAATTTTTCTTTAATTTTTATTTTTTTTGTGTTATTATTATGGTGTAAGATTATATCTTAAATCTATTAAAAAGGACAAATGCTTATGGGAAAAATTATTGCTTTTGCAAATCAAAAAGGAGGCGTCGGCAAAACAACCACCTGCATCAATCTCTCCGCTTATATTTGCGCAATGGGCAAAAAGTGTCTTGTTGTTGACCTTGACCCTCAAGGGAATGCTACTAGTGGACTTGGAATTGACAAAGACAGCGACATGAAAACAGTTTATGACCTTATCTCAAATGACTGCACAACCGAAGAGGTTATTCAGCACACTCAAGTTGAAAATTTGGATGTCTTGCCTTCTACTGTGGATTTAGCAGGCGCTGAAATTGAGATGGTTCAAATGCCACAAAGAGAAAAAATCATGAAACAAATCTTAGATCCACTGAAGGAAAGTTATGATTTTATAATGATTGACTGTCCTCCATCCCTGGGATTGATCACCGTCAATGCTTTAACAGCTTGCGACTCGGTTATCATTCCAATGCAGTGTGAGTTTTATCCACTCATGGGCATCACTCAGCTTATGAACACCATTCGCCTCATCAAATATCATCTCAACCCATCGATTGACATTGAAGGCGTTGTGATGACAATGAAAGACAAGCGTTCCAATCTGACATCTCAAGTTAGCGACGAGATAATCAAGTTCTTTGGCAAAAAAGTTTTCTTTACATACATCCCTCGAAACATTCGTTTGGCTGAAGCTCCAAGTCATGGAGAACCTATCATGCTTTATGAGCCAAATAGTAAGGGCGCTGAGGCATATTTATCACTTGCAGAAGAGTTTTTGGATAGAAACAAAATCAAATATAATCCTATCGGAAAAGACACTCAGATAAAATTAAAAGGAGATAAAAAATAATGGACAAGAAAAAAGGATTAGGACGAGGACTTGAATCATTGTTTGCATTTTATGATAATGAACAAGTCGAAGAGATCGCAACAAAAAAGACTCCAATTGTTGAGAGCAAAAGCGTGGACGAACTTAACATCAATGATATCACACCAAACCCAAATCAGCCTAGAAAACATTTTGACCAAGATGCTTTGCAAGAACTTGCTGACTCAATTAAAGTGCACGGAGTTATTCAGCCTTTAGTCGTTAACAAACTTGAAAATGGCAAATACATGATCATTGCAGGTGAACGCCGATGGAGAGCTTCAAAACTTGCAGGTCTAGATAAAGTTCCTGTTGTAATTAAAAACTACAGCGACAAACAAGTCAAAGAGATTTCTATTATTGAAAACTTGCAAAGAGAAGACTTAAACCCAATTGAAGCAGCTCGCGCTATCAAACAATTGATGGAAGAATACAGCTTAACCCAAGAAGTTGTTGCAGAAAGAATTGGGAAAAGCCGTTCAAACATTGCAAACACACTCAGACTTTTAAGCTTGTATCCAGATGTTGTAAAGATGGTTGAAGATGGACGCCTTTCAAGTGGTCACGCAAAAACCTTAGTCACAATTACAGACACCACAGCTCAAATAAAGCTTGCGCGTCAAGCGTGTGATGGGAAAATGTCCGTTCGAGACCTTGAAAAAGCGGTTAGAAACTATTTAAATCCAAACAAACCTAAAGCCACAAAAGTAGTAGAACAATCAATAGAGCTTAAAGAACTTATTTCAGACATGCAAAGAGTTTTCTCAACAAAGGTTTCTGCTATTGGAAATGATAATAAAGGAAGAATATACATAGACTACTATTCAAGAGATGATTTGGACAGAATATCTGATTTGATGGAACTTTTAAAGAAAAAGGAAATAACATTAGGTGATTTAAGAAATTACAATAAACGCCATCCACAATAAAAAAAGAACGATTATTCGTTCTTTTTTTATTGCACTTAACTTAAAACATGTATTTTTTAACAAATTTGCTTTTAAAACCACTTAAAAAATGTTTCACGTGAAACAATTTACAATACAAAACCCCATTATATATCTCAACACACAAGTGTTTTTAATTCTTTCCTCCTTTATTTGACCTATGGACAAATAATATAGCCATAAAAATGTTTCACGTGAAACATTTTTATGAAGATTATTAACTTTTTTAAAAATTTTTCTTATGCGCAAACTCTATTCTCTAATTATTTTTATTTTTTTGAACTGCAAAAGTTTATGAATAAGTTTTTAATTATATACCAATTCTTCTTTTAAAAGAAGGCTGGCTTTTTACAATCTGTTTTCCAACAATCTAAAAGTAGCTGCCTTCACAAAGATTCTTTTTTATGTTTAATTTTGATAATACCGAAATGCCGACATTTTTTAAATTTAACTTAATATTATGCATGCGCCATGTTTAAAAAGATGATTTTTTAGTTTTTACACATTACAAATCCCCCTTAAAATTATAGCATCTGGGTAAAAAAAACTAAAAAGTCTTTTATCCACGAAACTTTTTACAAACAAAAAAAAGAGCATAAATTTAACCCGTAGGGTTAAAACGGACTAATAATTAAAAAGAGAGTGATGCAAGAGCTTGTTTCCTAAATTGCATAGG
>CALVMU010000013.1 GCA_944348085.1 uncultured Clostridia bacterium | reverse complement strand
ATAAATGTAGTTTATACTCATTTCGGAGCGTATGATTAAGAGTCGAATGCTCTACCAACTGAGCTAGCAGTCCATATATATATTAAGTTTTTTTTGTTTCAGGGAACCCTGGACCCTTCGATTTAATTCCGCCTTTGGCTTCATACGCAGACCCTTTGGGTCTTGGCGCTGCGTCTCATGCTCTCAACTGAGCTAGCAGTCCATATATATATATTAAGTTTTTTTTGTTTCAGGGAACCCTGGACCCTTCGATTTAATTCCGCCTTTGGCTTCATACGCAGACCCCTTGGGTCTTGGCGCTGCGTCTCATGCTCTTACCAACTGAGCTAGCAGTCCATAATAATATTAAGTTTTTTATTCCAGGGAACCCTGGACCCTTCGATTTAATTTCGCCTTTGGCTCCATACGCAGACCCTTTGGGTCTTGGCGCTCAAGCCTCATGCTCTCAACTGAGCTAGCAGGGTAAATAAGTAGTTTATTTTGAGAGGTTTTAATTTTGCCTTCGGCTTTTTTGGCAAGAAGTGCATTTTTGCTATGTTTAGATTAATAGCCCATGAAACGAGAATAATTATACAACAAGAAAAGAGTTTTGTCAACAAAAAAAAGCAGATTTATTTTTCTTCTGCTTTAATTTCGCCATAAATATTTTCAAATTCTTTTATATGTTTTTTCAAGATCTGCTCAATTTCTTTATTTTTAGTCCTGCCGTGATAGGTAGAAATGTATTGCATTTTGAAGAGCAGTTCTTTGCTGGTTCGAAATGTAAATCTTGCGTAATCTTTCATTTTTATCCTCCTTATTTGACAATTTTAATATATTAATCTTTCTTAAAATAAAAGTTGCGTGTTTTCTACTATCAAAGCTGTTTAAAAACAGTTTGAAATTTTGCAAAAAAGGTATATAATTTTATTATGAGAGTTACAGCAGGGAAATTTAAGGGCAGGGTGCTTGTGCCAAATAAATATGAACATATCAGACCAACGGCAGATGTTGTCAAGCAAGCGATTTTTAATAAAATCAATTTTCGGCTTGAAGGAGCTGTTGTTTTGGACCTTTTTTGTGGCACCGGTGCGCTTGGAATTGAAGCGATGAGCAGAGGCGCAGAAGAGGTTATCTTTGTCGACAAAGATTTTCGTTCGGTCATGCTTACAAAGCAAAACCTATTAAAGCTTGAAGCAAATGCTGAAGTGATAAAAAGTGACTATCAAAATGCCTTAAAATATTTCAAAGCCAAAGCGAAGCAGTTTGATATTATTTTGCTTGATCCACCTTATCAAAGTGGAGTTTATGAAAATTGTTTTAAACTCATCTCAGAGCTTGATCTATTAAAAGCAGGTGGTTTGATAGTCTCTGAGCAAAACAAAGATTTGCAATTTGACTTTGCGCCGTTTAAGGTTGCAGACGAAAAAATTTATGGAATAAAAAAGGTTGTTTATCTTGAAAAAGCAGATTAATTTTGTCATTTTAACATAAAATATATTGATTTTTGTTGTGAAAAAAAAGTTAATATGATATAATTTCTAAAAATTAAGGAAGGTTTTATGAAAGATATTTTTGACTCTTGGCTTGTTTGTCAGCCTATTGCTCATCGTGGTCTTCATGACAAAGAGCGCCCAGAAAATTCACTTTCTGCATTTCAAAATGCAATCGACAACGGCTATGCTATTGAACTTGATGTTCAGATGATTGCTGACGGCACGCTTGTCGTTTTTCATGACGAATCTCTTTCAAGGCTTACAGATAATGACGGTTATTTGAAATTTTTGAATAAGTCTGACCTTGACATTTTAACTCTTAAAGGTTCAAAAGAAAAAATCCCTACCTTTGAAGAAACTTTGAATTTTATTGCTGGCAGAACGCCAATTTTGATTGAAATCAAAAATAAAAGCAAAGTTGGAGAGCTTGAGAAAAAGGTTATTGAGCTTTTGCAAAACTATAAAGGCGAGTTTGCTGTTGAATCATTCAATCCTTATGTGCTTCAATATTTTGAAAAACATGCGCCATCTTTTGTAAGAGGACAACTAGCTGGCTTTTTAAAGTCAGAAAAAATGCCTTTCTTTCAAAGATTTGCACTTAAAAGAATGCTTTTAAACAAGCATATTTCAAAACCGAACTTTATAGCTTATGAGGCAAAATATTTGCCAAACAGGTTTGTAAGAAAATTTAAAGAACTTCCTCTGATTGCATGGACGGTGAAAAATCAAAATGAATATCTGAGGGTTGTAAAATACTGCGACAATGTGATTTTTGAAGACTTTGAACCAAAGATTTAGTGGCGGAAGGAAAAAATTTTGAAGGCGAGCCTTCAAAATTTTTTTTATGCCCTTAGGGCAAAGCCAAGGGCATGCTTGCCCCTTTAAATAAAGGCGTTATGCAAGCGCCTTTATGGTTCGGGGCAAGACTTCCGCCAAAGTCTCAAACCCAAACTGCACAAAAAAGCAAACAAAATTTAGCGCCAAGATTGATATTATTTTATAAAGATTTGCTTTTTGATTTATTTTACGCTATAATCATAACCATGAATAGACATGATAAAATCAGAAATTTTTGTATTGTGGCGCATATTGACCATGGCAAAAGCACACTTGCTGACCGCCTTATTGAAAAGACCGGCACGCTTGCCAAACGCGATATGCAAAATCAGCTTTTAGACAGCATGGAACTAGAGCGCGAAAAGGGTATTACAATCAAACTTACGCCCACAAGAATGTTGTATAACTATGAAGGGCAGGAGTATGAGCTCAACCTTATAGACACGCCGGGTCATGTTGACTTTACCTATGAAGTTTCTCGCTCGCTCGCTGCATGTGAAGGTGCAATTCTGATTGTTGATGCCTCTCAGGGCGTGGAAGCGCAGACGCTTGCAAATGCCTATCTTGCGCTTGATAACAATCTTGAAATTTTGCCGGTGATAAACAAAATCGACCTTCCTTCAGCAAGACCTGAAGAGGTGAAAAAAGAAATTGAAGATGTGGTTGGCATTCCAGCCATGCATGCGCCTTGCATTTCGGCCAAAGATGGAACAAACATTGACCAAGTGCTTGAGATGATTGTTAAAGAATTTCCTGCGCCAAAGGGCGATGAAAATGGCAAGCTTAAGTGCTTGATTTTTGACAGTTATTACGACAATTTTAAGGGAGCAATTTGTTTAGTAAGGGTTTTTGACGGCTCAGTTAAGGTGGGCGACAAAATCAAAATGATGCAGACCGACAAAACTTTTGATGTCACTGAAGTGGGCATTTTTGTGCCAAACACAAAACCAGTTGATGTTTTGCGTGCTGGCGATGTTGGCTATCTTGCCTCTTCTATCAAAACAATTCAAGATGTGGCAGTTGGCGACACAATCACAAATGCACTTGCCCCTTGCCTTGAGGCATTGCCTGGTTACAAAAAAGTTCAACCAGTTGTTTTTTGCGGAATTTTTCCAGTGGACGGAGCAAAATATCAAGAGCTTAAAGACGCGCTTGAAAAACTCAAACTCAACGATGCCTCTTTGCAGTATGAGCCAGAAGTTTCACAGGCGCTTGGCTTTGGCTTTAGATGTGGCTTTCTTGGACTGCTTCATCTTGAAATTATTTCCGAGCGCATTGAGCGAGAATTCAATCTTGATATAATCACAACTGCGCCAGGGGTTTACTATCTTGTTCACAAAACAAATGGCGAGGTGCTCAAACTTTCAAATCCATCTTCACTTCCTTCACCAGTTGAAATTGACTATATTGAAGAGCCTTATGTCAAGGCAAGCATTTTTGCGCCGCCTGAATATGTGGGCGCAATCATGGAGCTTTGCCAAGACAAGCGTGGAATTTATAAAGACCTGACTTATTTGGAAGAAAAGAGGGTAAGAGTTGACTATAAACTGCCACTTGGTGAGATTATTTACGACTTTTTTGACAGCCTAAAATCGCGCACAAAAGGCTATGCAAGCTTTGACTATGAAATGGCAGGCTTTGAAAGAAGCGACCTTGTCAGAGTTGACATTTTGCTTAACGGCGAAAAATGCGACGCTCTTTCAATCATTGTCCACAAAGATAAGGCGTATGCTCGTGGTAGAGCGCTGACTGAAAAACTTAAAAAGATTATTCCTCGTCAACTTTTTGAAGTGCCAATTCAGGCTGCAATTGGCAACAAAATTATCGCACGCGAAACCGTTTCTGCAATGAGAAAAGATGTGCTTGCAAAATGTTATGGCGGCGACATCACAAGAAAGAGAAAACTTCTTGAAAAACAAAAAGAAGGCAAAAAGAGAATGCGTAAAATTGGCTCAGTAGAAATTCCGTCTGAGGCATTTATGTCAATCTTGAAGCTTGACGATGGTGACAAATAATGAGTGGCATTTATGTGCATATTCCATTTTGTGAAAGCAAGTGCCTATACTGCGCCTTTGCATCTTTTGCTGGAAAAAATAGCGAGCAAAAACGCTATTTTGAAAAATTAAAACAAGAGATTTTATCTTCAAATTTCACTTTCAAAGTGGACAGTATTTTTATTGGCGGAGGCACTCCGAGCTCTGTTGATAAAAACTTTATCGCTGAAATTTTAAGCGCCATAAAATCAAAATTTGAGGTTAGCGACAAGGCAGAAATCACAATTGAAGCAAATCCAAACTCGCTTGACAGAGAAAAGCTTGAATTTTATAAATCAATCGGCATCAACAGACTGTCAATTGGCGTTCAGTCACTTGATAATACTGTGCTAAAGAAACTTGGTCGCCTTCATAACCATGCTCAAGTTTTTGATGCTTTGAAAGAAGCAAAGCGTGCTGGCTTTGAAAATATAAATTGCGACCTTTTGCTTGGACTTGAAAATGAAAAGTATAATTTCTTGAAAAAAGAGGTCAAATTGCTCAAAAAATATGTGACTCATTTTTCTTGTTACATGCTTCAAGTGGAAGAGAATACGCGCTTAGAAAAAATGGTTTTAGATGGCTCTGTAAAATTGCCGAGCGATGAAAAAACAATTGAAAATTACGCAAAATTGACAAAATTTTTGCAAAAAAATGGCTTTTTTCAATATGAAATCTCAAATTTTGCAAAAAAAGGCTATAAATGCCAGCATAATTTAAATTATTGGCGAAGAGGAAATTATCTTGGCTTTGGACTTGGCGCACATTCTTTTATGGACGAAAAACGCTGGGCAAATGGACTGACTTTTGAAGACTATTACAAAGGCAGAAAGTCGCTTGAAGAAAAGCTGACAGAGAGGCAAATCGTGGAAGAGGTCATCATGCTTGGGCTGAGATGTGAAGAGGGTTTTGACAAGCAAAACTTGCTTGAAAAGGGTTATGATATTGAAAAAAATCAAAATTTTCAAGAACTTAAAAAACTGCAAATTTTGTTTGAAGATGGCGGAAAAATAAAAATAAACCCCGCATATTACGGGGCTTCAAATCTTGTTATTGAAAAACTTATTTAAATCTTTTCGCAAGGCTCTTTTTGTTCTGCTTTCATGTGAGCAACAAGTATTTTGTTTAAACTCTCAATGCGCTCATTCATTTCTTCAAATTTGTTTTGATTGAAAAGTTTGAAAATCTCAGTCAAAATCTCATAAAGCCTCATCTGATTTTCGTCAGACAAATTCAAGGAAGGGTTGACTTTGATGATAGAATTTTTAAGCTCAAAAAAGTTTGGGCTAAGATTGGAATAAAATTCATTAACCTTTGATTTGTTACGCTTGTTCAAAAAGAGTTGCATGGTCTCTTTTTCTTTGAAATTGTTGTTTTGAGCTGTGATTTTTTTGTTCATAATGGCTTCCTTTTAAAGTATATTTATTTTAACATAGACTTATGAAGTGGTCAAGAGGAAAATTAAAATAATTTTGAAAAAATGCTTGCTTTTTTCTTTTTTATGTGCTATTATCTTTTTGTAATGTAAAACTGCTTTACAAAAGGACAATTATGAAGGTTGAAGAAAATCTATATTATGCCGAGCTTTTTGACATTTATCGAGGCCTTTTGACCAAACTGCAACAGCAAGCGCTTGAAAGTTTTCTTGACGAAAACTTAACGCTCAGCGAGATTGCTGAAAATGAGGGTGTTTCGCGACAAGCTGTTAAAGACAGCATTGACAAAGCACTTTCAAAACTTGCCAGTTTGGAAGAGAAAGTGGGCTTTCATAAAAGGCTTAAAGCGCTTGAGGGCGAGATTGAAAAACTTAAAAACAAGAAAGGGGAAGATTGATGGCACTTTTTAATTCGTTATCTGAAAGATTTAACCACATCTTTTCAAAACTAAGAAATCGTGGCAAACTTACAGAACTTGAAATTAAAGAGGCTATGCGCGAAGTGCGCATGGCGCTTCTTGAAGCTGATGTCAACTATCTTGTTGCAAAAGAGTTTGTCAAAAATGTTTCAGAAAAAGCGGTCGGCGACGAGGTTTTAAAAAGTCTTACACCTTCACAACAAGTCATCAAGATTGTTCGAGATGAGCTTACCACTCTTATGAGCTCAAACAATCAAAAACTTCAAGTCGCATCTCAGCCTCCAACCATCATCATGATATGCGGACTTCAAGGTGCAGGCAAAACAACCATGTGTGCAAAACTTGGGGCTTATCTTAAAAAAAGTGGAAAACGACCACTTCTTGTTGCTTGTGACATCTATCGTCCAGCGGCAATAAATCAGCTTCAGATTGTTGGCAAACAGGCAAATGTTGAAGTTTTTGAAAAAGGCACGCAAAATCCTGTAAAAACTGCAGAGCAAGCAATTGAGCATGCAAAAAAACAAGGCTTTGACACAGTTATTATCGACACAGCGGGAAGACTTCACATCAATGAAGAGCTGATGAACGAGCTTAAAAACATCAAAGCCAAGGTCAGCCCAACCGAAATTTTGCTGGTTGTTGATGCAATGACAGGGCAGGATGCTGTGACGGTTGCCGAGAGCTTTAACAAAGACCTTGACATCACTGGAGTTATTCTTACCAAACTTGACGGTGACACAAGAGGTGGCGCGGCGCTTTCAATCAAGGCAATCACAGGCAAGCCAATCAAATTTACTGGCGTGGGCGAAAAAATTGGAGATATCGAACCTTTCTATCCTGACCGAATAGCAAGCCGAATTCTTGGTATGGGCGATGTTTTGTCGCTTATCGAAAAGGCTCAAGAGGCTGTCAGCGAAGAAGAGGCAAAGGCCCTCGAGAAAAAATTTAGAGAAAATTCGTTTACCTTTGATGACTATCTCAAACAAATTGAAAGCTTGAAAAAAATGGGCAACATCAAAGATTTGCTGGCTATGATTCCAGGCGTTGGCAACAAAATCAAAAACCTTGACATTGACGAGCATCAGATTGTGGTCAACAAAGCAATCATTCAGTCAATGACACCTGAGGAAAGATTGCGTCCAGAAATTATCAAGGCAAGTCGTCGTCAGCGCATTGCGAAGGGAAGTGGAACATCAGTTCAGCAGGTAAATCAACTTCTCAAGCAGTTTGAACAATCAAAAGAGATGATGAAACAACTTAAAAACGGAAAACTAAGAAATTTTATGTAGGTATATCATTGCAAGAAAACCAAAAGTTTGACGGCAATTTTATATAAATTTTAAAGGAGGAAAAAATGGCAGTAAAAATCAGACTTACAAGACTTGGAGCTAAAAAAGCCCCATTCTATAGAGTTGTTGTTGCTGATTCAAGAGCTCCAAGAGATGGCAAATTTATCGACATTATTGGAACTTACAATCCACTTACTGACCCAGCAGAGATCAAAATCGACGCTGAAAAGGCTGCAAAGTGGCTCAAAAATGGTGCTACACCAACTGATACAGCAAAACAACTTCTTGTAAAAAGCGGAATAATCACAAAATAAGGAGAGGAAAATGGTTGAACTTGTTGAGTTTTTAGTTAAAAAACTTGTCAGCGATGAAGATTCAGTCAAAGTGAGT
Organism: uncultured Clostridia bacterium; assembly: GCA_944348085.1. GTDB lineage: Bacteria > Bacillota > Clostridia > Christensenellales > UBA1242 > Caccovivens. Next base: position 30,097 of record CALVMU010000013.1, on the reverse strand, counting down.
CAAGAGGAAAGTGAAAACGGCGAAATAACCATTCATGTTGAAGTTAATCCAGACGACATGGGCAAGGTTATTGGCAAAAATGGCAAGATTGCATCAGCAATTCGCACTTTTGTCAAATCAGTTTCCTCTCGTGAGCACAAAAAAGTTTTTGTGAAATTTGGAGAGTAAATGTCAAAAATCGAAATCGCAAAAATATTGAAACCGCAAGGAATTCGGGGAGAGGTTAAGGCATTGCCTCTGACCAACCTCCTTGCTGTTTTTAAAAATTTGGACAATTGCTTTGTGGGTGACCGAGAATTTGAAATTTCTCGCATTTCTCTAAGGCAAGGCTTTTTGTATGTCACTTTCAAAGGTGTTTCCACGCGCAATGAAGCGGAAACTTTGAGAGACAAACTGATCTATATTGAGCGCGAAGACCTTGAAAAAGCAAAGGCGGAAGACGAGTTTTTGATTGACGAACTTATCGGAATGCTTTTATATAACGAAAAAGGTGAGTTTGTCGGACAGATTTTGGATGTGGTAAACTATGGCGCATGCGATGTGTTTATCATTGAAAAGGACGGCAGAAAAATGGAAGTGCCTTATGTTGAAGGTGTGTTTTCAGCCAAAGATGGCACGCTTGTTGTCAATCAGCAAAAGTTTGACGAGGTTTGCGTATGAAAATTGACATTTTGACGCTTTTTCCAGAAAGTTTCTCATATCTTGACTCAAGCATTATAGCGCGCGCAAAAGCCAAAGGACTGATTGATATTGGCATAACAAACATCCGCGACTTTTCACAGGACAAGCATAAAAAATGTGATGACTATCCTTTTGGTGGCGGAGCTGGAATGCTTATGATGATCCAGCCGCTTTATGACGCAATCAAATCGGTCAAAAAACGAAATTCTGTGCTTATCTTTCCTTCGCCAAGAGGCAAGGTTTTTGATCATTCTGACGCCAAAGAACTTGCAAAAGAAAAGCATCTTGTCTTTATTTGTGGGCACTATGAAGGCGTTGATGAGCGTTTGTTTGAGCTGTTTGACATCAAGCAATTTTCAATCGGCGACTATGTGCTGACTGGCGGAGAACTGCCAAGCATGGTCATGATTGACAGCATTTCAAGACAGATTAAAGGGGTGATTGCCGAGGAAAGTTTGAGCGAAGAAAGCTTCTCTTCTGGCGCTTTGGAATATCCGCAATATACTCGTCCTGCAGTGTTTAAAAAGAGGGCTGTGCCTGCTGTTTTGCTCTCTGGCAATCATCAAGAAATTGCCAAATGGCGAAAAGAAATGTCAAAAAAAATAACCGAAACAAACAGACCAGATTTGCTTAAAAAATAAAAGTCGAAAAAAGAGGAAGAAAACATGAAAATCAATTGGTTTCCAGGGCATATGAAAAAAGCGCTGAGAGAAATGAAAGCGCTTCTAAATAATATTGATGTTGTCATTTATGTGCTTGACTCAAGAGCGCCAATCTCTTCTGTCAATCCAGCACTCAACAAACTTGCTGAGGGCAAAAAGATTTTGTATGTTTTCAGCAAACTTGACCTAGCTGATGAAGGCAAGGTTAAAGAAATTGCAAAAAATTATAGAAAGGCAAATTGTGACTATGTTTGTCTTAACAGCACTCTTTCTGGTTCTGGAAAAATTATAAAGCAAAAAATCAACTCGCTTTGCAGTGAAAAACTTGCCAAATTTAAGGCAAAAGGCATCAAAACAAGCATCAGAGCGCTTGTTGTTGGCATTCCAAATTCTGGAAAAAGCACGCTTGTCAACAATCTTTGCGGAAAGGCAAAAGCAATCACTGGCAACAAGCCTGGCGTGACAAAAACAACGCAGTGGGTGGCAATTGGTGACAACATTGAGCTTTGTGACACTCCAGGAACACTTTATCCAAACCTTGAAAATCAAGAGATAGCAAAAAAACTGTGCCTTATTGGAAGCATTAAAGACCAAATTTTTGATGAGGTTGAACTTGCGCTGGAGCTTATCAAGATGCTTGAAGAAAAATACCCAACCGCTGTTGAGGAAAGGTTTAAAGGCGCAAAAACTCTTGAAGAAATTGCTGAAAAAAGAGGCTACAAACTCAAAGAAGGTGAGCCTGACATTGAGAGGACAGCATCTGCTGTGATTGACGATTTCAGAAAGGGCAGAATGGGGAGGATAACGCTCGACTGATGAAAAAGCTGAATAAGATTAAAGGTGATATTGGTGAGGCTCAAGTTTACGCATATCTAAAAAATTTGAAATATCAGATTTTAGAGACAAACTATCGCAATAAACTGGGCGAAATCGATATTATTGCAACAAAGGGCAATAAAATTTGCTTTGTTGAAGTTAAAGAGCGCTCAAGCACTGCTTTTGGTTTGCCAGGTGAGGCTGTTGACCGAAGAAAACAGATGAAGATTGCAAAAACTGCTCAGCTATATTTGCTTGAAAAGCATAAAATGGACAGCGAAGCCTCTTTTTGTGTGGTCGAAGTTCTTGACGGAAAGATAAATTTTATTGAAAACGCGTTTGAAGTTTAATCATCTCGCTAAAGAGGTGATTTTTTGTTTAACTTTTTTAAATTTGGGCAAAAAAATAGAAGAGGAAATGTTATGAAAAAACTTTTACTATCTTTTTGCTTGGTTTGTTTTGCAATTTTTGCAGTTGCTTGTGAAGACAGTCTGTCAGTTCGCGGAGCCACTATCAGCGAGATAACTGCAGTCGGAAGCACAAATTCGGCAGTTTCAATCTCTTTTGCATCGGACAGTCGTCTTGAAAATTTGGGCGTTGATGTGCAACTTCGCTTCACCAAAAGTGGCGAGGTGACTTTTTGGGAAGACAATGGCGAGAAACTCACATTTGAAATTGCTGAAAGTGATGTTTGGTATTCTTTGACCAACCTTATTGCAATTGCAAATGGCAAAGAAGGTCAAGAGACTTTTGTGACGCAAAAAGAAGCAGTTGGGCACAACTATCTTTTCTCCTCGAAAGAGGCAAAAAACATTGCAATTCGCGTTGTTGCTGGCGATATAGTTGAAAATTCTGCGCGAACAGGCTACATTTTGACCGAAACCATGCCAATAAGCGACATTTTCAACCTAAATGTCAAGGCTAGCGAAAATGGATGAGTGCAAATTAAAGTTAAATTTTTTGAAAAAAGCTGTTAAAGACAAAAAAATATAAGCAAAAGAGCTCTTTTTGCTTTATTTTTTTTATAAAATATAGTAAAATAAACTAAAGGTGGCAAAATATGGTTGAAGTTAAAAATTTGTTTTTGAAATATACTCGAGAATATTATGCTCTATATGATATCAACCTCAATATTGAAGATGGCGAGGCTGTTGCATTTGTGGGCGAAGATGAAAGCGGAAAAACCTCACTTTTAAGAGTGCTTGCAAAACTTGAAAAGGCAACAAAGGGCGAGGTTTATATCAGAGATATTCCACTTGAAAAAGTCAATTTCCGCACTGACTTGCAAGCTGGATATGTGCCAGCAACGCCTGTGTTTCTAGAAAAAAAATCTGTTTATGAAAACTTTAAATACATTCTCAAAGGTTGGGGACTGACTGAAAGCGAAATCGAAAACAAAATCAACAATGTTATCATCGAATTTGCAATCGAAAAAATCAAAGACACAAAAATAAAAGACCTTAGCCTTGAAGAAAAATATGTGCTTTCGCTTATTCGTCTTTCACTTCGCGAGCTTGATCTTTTGATGGTTGACAACATTTTTGACAAGCTCAGCGAGGCGACAATGGAAGTTGTTGTTGACCTTATCAAAAAGCTTAAAACAAAAAAGACCACACTTATTGTGGCAACGACCAAACCTGAAATTGCGCAGAAATTTGCAAAGAAAATGATTTATTTTAAAAACGGCTCAATTGTCGAAAGTTTATAAAATTTTTAAAATTAAATTATGATATCATCGTCCTCGGGCGGTGATTTTTTTTGACCACTTTTTTCATTTTGCTCTTGTTTGTTTGCTGAAAAAATTGAAGAAAGAGAAGATAAGTCGCCATTCTTGCCCATCATTGACAAAAGTGCTGAAAGCATGTTTGGATTGAAAGGTTGCTCGTTTTGCGTGCTGTTTTGAACATTTTGATATGCCTCGTCTGGAAAACTTTGAGCATAGACGCTGTTGTTTAGACCTTGCCCATTTTGTCCAATATTATTTTGCCCAAACACATTTTGTTCGTAACCATTTTGCCCAAAAGCGTTCTGTCCAAAAGCGTTCTGCCCAAATCCATTTTGTCCATTGTCTCCTGAAAAATTTTGCCCATTTTGAGCAAAACCACCACCAAAAAGAGAGGACAAAAGCCCTAAAAGATTGTTGTTCATGTTTTTATATATTCTTTTCACAAAAATTTTGTTAAATTTTTTAAATGAAGTCACATATATTGAACTAGGGGTGAAAAATGAAATTATCGGATTTTAATCATAGCTCATCAAAAACCCAATCTGCAGTGACCGAAGAAAATTTGCAACAGGTTTATGATCGATATAAAAACAGCTCAGAGAGCGAGCTTTTTTCAGCACTTATGCAAGAGGTCGCCTCTCAGAAGGCAAATGGAACTTTTGACTTTAACAGGCTTGAAGGGCTGGTTAATTCGCTTGAAGGGACTATGCCAAAAGAAAATTTTGAAAATATAAAGAGGATTTTAAACAGACTTAGATGAACAGACAAAAGATAGACAGCTCATTGCTTGCTCTTGCAAGAGCGCTTGGCTGGCAAAGAAAAGTTGATTGCATAGTCAAAGCTTATGACTATGAAAGGCTGCAAAAAATTTTGCTACATAAAAACATTGAAATAAAAAAATCCTATCCTTTTATCAGTTGCTATGTGCTCTCTTTGAGCGGAGGAGAAATTTCATGGCTAAGCAATTTGACGCAAGTGGGCAAAATTTATTCTGTTTGCACCGCCTCTGCCATGATGAATGTCGCCAAAAAGATTTTGAATGTTGAAGGCAGTTCTCTGTCAGGCAAAGGCGTCAATGTTGCCTTTATCGACACAGGGCTTGCAAACCATGTTGATTTTTGCCTTGGCGAAAAAAGAATAAAAGCGTTTAAAGATTTTGTTCACGGCAAAGAAAAGTGTTATGACGACAATGGGCATGGCACATTTGTGACTGGGGTATGCGCTGGCAGTGGAGTTTGCTCTGGCGGAAAATATGCGGGTGTTGCACCAAAAGCAGGAATTATTGCTCTTAAAGCGCTTTCGTCAAAAGGTGAAGCTGGGGCTGACAAAATTTTGGAGGCAATGCAGTGGGTTTATGACAATCACGAAAAAGAAAACATAAAAGTTGTTTGCATGAGTTTTGGCTCTGAGCCTCTTGGCTATAACGATCCAATCATGAGCGGAGCCGAAGCGCTTTGGAAAGAGGGGGTTGTTGTGGTGGCGGCGGCTGGCAACAGCGGACCAGAATATCAGACGATAAAAAGTCCAGGAGTTTCAAACCGCATCATCACGGTTGGCGGCTTTGATGATAACAGGCTTGACACAAACAGTTTTGATGAAAAGTTTTTTGAAGTGGCTTCGTTTTCTTCTCGGGGGCCATCATTTAACCGCTTCAAACCTGACCTTGTTGCGCCAAGCGTGGACATAACCTCTTGTGGAACAAATAACAACTATGTCAAACTTAGTGGAACTTCAGTGGCGACACCGATGGTGGCAGGACTTTGTGCTTTGCTTTTAGAAGAAAACCCAAATCTAGCGCCAAATGATGTTAAAAGAAAAATATTAAATGCCTGTCATCCAATTTGCTTCAATCGCAATTTGGAAGGTAATGGCTATCCAAAATTAAAACAAAATTAATAAAAATCGACATAAAAATGGTGAAAAAATCATTAAAAAGCGTTAAAACTGCAAAAAAATGGCGTTTTGGCGTTTTTTTATTAGGAATTTAAACAAAATAAATTAAATTAAAAATTTTTAATAAAAGAGCGAAATTTGTCAAATTATTTGGAGAAAATGTTGTATTTGGGTATAATATTAATTAGAAAACAAGGGAGGAGAAAAAGTGACAACGAAAAAGAATTTTGTTTTGATTTTGGTTTCTATTATTTCCCTGTTGCTTACAGCTTTAAGCATAACTTTTATTCCTTTTGAAAAAGATGCAGAAGCAGCTATTGATTGGACCGGTCATTCTTACACAAAATTCACTCCTTATTCAAACGGTTCAGAAGGGGGAGAAGTCTACTCGCCGATAGATCATTATGTTTATTTATGCTATAGATATTTGTTTACAGATGCCTCAATTATTGGCGAAACCAATTATAATGGTGGAGACGATGATGAAGAATATATTCATACACCTTCTGGCTCAGTTTGTTTACCAGATGGTATAACTCATGAAGGTTCTGAGCATCAAGGAACAAACACTGGCTATGATACACGATATAGGATAGAAATTTTTACAAATCCAAATGTTTATGTAAGGCAAGGCAGAATTGCTCCAAAAAATTCTTCTGGTTTTTATGTGGTAGATTCTTATGATTACGGAATAAACAGCACCATCACAAGTTTTAAATTTGGGAAAGTGATTGGTTCAAATGACCGTGATTCGTATTTTGGAACAGTGGAGGGCAGTGGCGCTTATGACATCAACATGCTTTATGACCTTGTGCTGGTGTATGAATATTTTATCAACGGAAACTCAGTTCGTGTTTCTGCTGGAAGCGTAGCAGATGAGCTTGCTGGCGGGCTAACGGCAGAGACCACTGTCAATCCTGCAGATTATGAGCGTGATGGCTATGCTTTGGAAGGTTTTTGGACAGGCGAAAACAAAACAGGAACTCAAGTTCTTGATGCCGATGGCTATTTTGTCAATGACTATGCCTACACTCCAGGCGCAACCTTGTATCCAGGGTATACGCAAGCATTTTACTTTGATATAAACAACACTTTGGACGGAAAAGATAATGAAGCAAGTCAGTATTTCACCTTTTCATTAGATGTAGATGGCGAAACTGTTGCCCAAAATGTTAATGATTTTTATCAACCAATAGGAGTTGGTCACTCTATTGAAGTTTATGATATAGAGTGTGTTGATGGTTATTCATTTATAGGATCCAACGCCAGCAATTCATCGGCAGTAAATTCTTCCAGCACAAGTTCTCACATACATATCACAATGCCAGAAGAAGACATGGATTTAACATTAAATTTTATGTCTGGCGCTTTTTGGACAGATGATGCAGTTCAAGAAAAACTTAATGTTGATTTTGATAATTACAGTCTTTCAGGCTCTGGCACAGAGGAAGCCCCATACCTTATCCAGTCAGAAACCGACCTGGCTTTTTTGTCATGGACGATTTATAATGACAAGGTTTTTGGTGGCTCTGCAAATAAGTTTACAAGTGGACTTGATAGCTATTTTTACTCAGATATAACTTTCAAACAAACAAAAGACTTGGATTTATCAGTCTACTACTGGCAGCCGATTGGGATAAGGTATACTCGAGATGGGACATCTGCATCCAGATATTTTTCAGGCAATTATGACGGAGGCGGTTACACAGTTTCAGTTGTCTTCACACCAGAAGGCACAGGCAATGGCTATTCTTATCAAGGTTTGTTTGGATATGTGTGGAGTCAAAGTGAAACCCAATTGGCAACAATACAAAATGTAGGAGTGATTGACTCTTTTATTCAAGGTTCTCAATATATCGGCGGAGTTGTGGGGTATGCTTATGGTGATGTAACCATAACCAATTGCTATAACACCGGCTCTGTCAGTGGCAGTAGTGGTTATGTTGGCGGAGTTGCGGGGTATGGTAATGCAACCAACTGCTATAACACAGGCACTGTCAGTAGTAGTGGTGAGTATGTAGGCGGAGTTGCGGGGTATAGTCAAAGCAATACTTCAACCCTAATCAACTGCTATAACACTGGCTCTGTTAGTGGTAGTAGTTATATAGGCGGAGTTGCGGGGCGTACTTATGGCGATGTGTCCAATTGCTATAACACTGGCTCTGTTAGTGGTACTGGTGATGTTGGAGGAGTTGTGGGGTATGCTGATGTTGATTCAACCATTATCAATTGCTATAACACTGGTTCTGTTACAGAAGATAAGGGTTGTGTTGGAGGAGTTGTGGGGTATGTTCACCGCAATGCAACCATAACCAATTGCTATAACACTGGCGCTGTCAGTGGTAGTGTTGGTGTAGGCGGAGTTGTAGGGATGATATATGGTGGCACCATTCAAAATTGTTTAAATTTTGGAAATGTCAGTGGAAATTCTAATGTTGTTGGCGGAGTTGTAGGGAGCGCTTCTAGCTCAATTATAACCAATTGCGGAGTTGAGGGTGGCGTGATAAGCGGTTCGTCATATGTTGGCATCTTTGTTGGAAGTATCACTAATTCTTCTACAGCCATTCAAAACTGCTATGCAATTGTGAATGAGGCGCTGTCGCCTTATGGGATTAATAGCGGAACATTTACAAATTGCTTGTGGATTGCTGGCGTGGTGAAATATCGTTATGGCACAGACTTTTCTGCCTTTGCATGGCTTAATCCCAACAGCTGTCCTATCCCAAAAGGGTTGTCTTTGGCAGGTCAGTTCTGGACAGGAGATATCACAAATGAGATTATGGCAAGCTCTAAGTGGACTGAGTGGGTGGCATAAGATTGCTAACCAAAAAAAGCACCTTGGGGTGCTTTTTTACATCTTTATTTTGCAAGCTTTTTTATCAACTTTGCAATTTTTTCACAAGCATCAAATGGTTGCACTTTTTGCATGTTCTCTTTGATTTTTTCGCGGTTTTGATATGTTTTTTCAAGTCTTTTTACAAATTCCGCGTCATTGCAATCTTCCTCTTCAAGCATATCGCAAAGTCCAAGTTCTTTAAAGAGTTTGGCGTTTTCAATTTGGTCTCCGCGAGAACATTTTTTTGAAAGCGGAATCAAAAACATCGGTTTTTTGCAAGCCAAAAATTCGTTTATTGCGCCAGAGCCAGCGCGCGAAAGCACCACATCGGCAAAGGCTATATAGTCGCCCATGTTTTCTGCGTAGTCAACTTGAAGATAGTTTTTGCCAGTATGATGATTATTTTTTGCCTGTTTGCCAGCAATATGCACAACATTGAATTTTTCTGTCAATTTGGCGATATTGTTCCAGACTTTTTCATTGATAAAATTGGCGCCAAGCGAGCCTCCAACCACCAAAAGATTTGGCTTTGACTGGTCAAATTTTGCAAGTTTTAAAATTTTGTTTTTGTCGCCTGAAAGCACTTTTTTTCTGATCGGTTGACCAGTAAATAGGCATTTTTCTCTGCCCTTGGCAGTCTGTGCAAAAGTGGTGCACATAAGGTCGCATTTCTTTAGAATAATCTTGTTTGCAAGCCCAAAAGAAAGGTCGCTTTCGTGACTTATGACAGGAATGCCCAAGCTTGCGCCAGCAATTGCAACAGGCACAGCGACAAAACCGCCTTTTGAAAAAATAAGGGCAGGCTTGATTTGTTTTAAATATTTTTTTGCCTTAGCAACGGCACCCAAAAGTTTGAAGGGAATAAGCAAATTTTTAAGTGTCAGTTTGCGCTCAAGTTTTACAGTCGGAATTTGATAATATTTTATTCCTTCCTTTTTTATTATCTCTTTTTCCATGCCTTCGCCACCAATAAAGGCAAACTGATAGTCCTTTTCAATCCTCTCTTTTACTGCAAGAAGAGGATAAATGTGTCCAGCAGTTCCGCCACCAGTCAAAACAATTGTCTTCATAAAATCTCCTTATTGTATATATGTTTCTGCCAAAATTTTTGCACTAGATTTAGTTTGGCTAAAATTTGTCAAATTATAGCGCCGACTTTTTGCATTTTTATTTGTTAAAATGCATAAATATGCAATTTTGCAAATTTTTATTCAGAAACCATTTTGGGAATTTTTCGTTATACACAAACTTTTTAAAGCAAAGAGGCAATTTGCTATGAAAAATTTATCAAAAAATTTGTTTAAAAATTTCGATTATGATATAATAATCTAAAGAAAAGTTTTTAAGGAGATATAATGGCAGGCAATAACTATGATTCAAAAGACATCGTTGTGCTTGAAGGGCTTGACGCGGTCAGATTGAGACCGGGCATGTATATCGGCACAACAGGTTCAAAAGGTTTTCATCATCTTTTGTGGGAAATTGTTGACAATGCGATTGACGAAATTTCAAACGGCTATGGCGACACCATCAAAATCACAATAAACAAAGACGGCTCGGCAACTGTTGAAGACAATGGTCGAGGCATTCCGGTGGACATGCATCCGACGCTTCACAAATCGGGTGTTGAGGTTGTTTACACAACTTTGCATGCTGGTGGAAAGTTCAACAATTCAAACTATAAATTTTCTGGCGGTCTTCATGGCGTTGGTGCTTCGGTTACAAACGCTCTTTCTTCATGGTGTAATGTCACCGTTTACAAAGGTGGAAAGGAATATTTTGTTGGCTTCCATTCTTATCGTGACGAAAATGGCAAGATGCACAGCGGAATTGCAAAAGAACCTTTGAAATGCGTTGGCAAAACTGACAAGCAGGGCACAAAGGTCACATTTTTGCCTGACAAAGAGATGTTTGGAAATGTGACTTTCAATTTTGAAAATGTTTGCTCGCGCGCAAGAGAACTTGCTTTCTTAAACAAAGGTCTTAAGATCGTGCTTGTTGACGACCGAACAGGCGAGGGTGAGATTTATCATTATGAAGGCGGAATTTCTGATTTTGCTTCCTATCTTGTTGAAGGGAAAAGCAAACTTTTTGCAAAGCCTGTATATTTTCATGCAGAAGAGGAAAATTTTGACCTTGAAGTTGCTTTAATCTATACCGATTCATACACAGAAAACAGTTTCTCATTTGTCAACAACATTCCAACCATTGAAGGCGGAACACATGAGACAGGCTTTAAGAGCGCTTTTACAAAGGTTATGAACGATTGGGCGCGTTCAAACAACTATCTTAAAGAAAAAGAGCAAAATCTTTTGGGTGAAGATTTCAGAGAAGGGTTGACTGTTGTTTTGAATGTCAAAATGAACAATGTTCAATTTGAAGGGCAGACCAAAACCAAACTTGGCAATCCAGAAGCAAAAACGCTTGTTGAAAGTTTGACTATCAAAAATTTGAGCGCATATTTTGCGGAAAAGAAAAATACAACCACTGCAGAAATTATTGTAAACAAAGCTAAAGGTGCAGCAAAAGTTCGTGAAGCTGCCAAAAAAGCCAAAGAGCTGACACGCGCAAAAAACTCTGCCGAAAACTTTAATTTGGTGGGCAAGCTTGCAGCATCCACTTCTCGTGACCGAGAAAAATCAGAGCTGTTTATTGTTGAGGGGGATTCTGCGGGCGGCAGCGCAAAGCAAGGCAGAGATAGGCGCTTTCAAGCAATTCTTCCACTTCGAGGCAAACCTTTAAACGCTGAGAAGAAGCGCATTGACCAGGTGCTTGCAAATGAAGAGATAAGGACAATCATTTCGGCGCTTAACACTGGAATTGGTGAAGACTTTGACCTAACAAGCCTTCGTTACAACAAGGTTATAATCCTGTCCGATGCAGACCAAGACGGTGCGCATATCAGAGCCATTTTGCTCACTTTCTTCTATAGATATATGAGAGAGCTTATCACTGACGGACATGTATATATCGGTCTTCCTCCGCTTTATAAGGTCTACAAAAAGGATTACACTGAGTATGTTTACTCTGACGCTGAGCTTCCAGAGGCAATTGCAAGGGCTGGACGAAATTACAGCCTGCAACGCTATAAAGGTCTTGGTGAGATGAATCCTGATCAGCTTTGGGAGACAACTATGGATCCAGAAAAGCGCACTATGATTCAAGTTAGCATTGATGACGCAACTGAAGCTGAAAGACTTGTCACCACTCTTATGGGTGACGATATCGAAGCGAGAAAGAACTATATCAACGAACACGCAAACTTTGATAAAGAAGACGAATTTTTCAAAAATTATAGCAAAGTTGGCGCAAAAACTGCTTCAAATTGATAAAATATGAAAATTTTTTAGATTAAAACAAAAACAAACGCAAAAATTTTACAAACAAAGAGGGCAAAATGCAAGATAATTTTGAGCAAGAAAAAATGAATATTGGAGAGCCAATCGACCATTGGGAAATGGATAACAATGGTTCTGACGGCGGTGAGGGCGAAAAGGGAATCATCTATAAAAGCATAGATGAGGTTTTGCATGAATCAATGATTCCATATACCGAAACAGTTGTTATGGATAGAGCACTTCCTCGTGTTGAAGACGGACTTAAACCTGTTCAGCGCAGAATTCTCTATTCTATGCTTGAGCTTGGCATAACTCCAGACAAACCATACCGAAAGAGCGCAAGAATTGTTGGTGACTGTCTTGGTAAATATCATCCGCATGGCGACAGCTCTGTCTATGATGCCATGACTCGTATGGCGCAAGATTATATTTTGCGCGCGCCACTTGTTGACGGTCATGGAAACTTTGGTTCAATCGACGGTGACAGTCCTGCGGCTATGCGTTACACTGAGGCAAGACTTACTCCGCTTGCTATGGAGCTTATGAAAGACCTTGAAAAAGATACTGTCAGGTGGAGTTTGAACTTTGACGACACTTTGAAAGAACCGGACATGATGCCAGGGCGTTTTCCAAACCTTTTGGTCAATGGAGCTTCTGGTATTGCGGTTGGTGTGGCAACAAACATTCCGCCTCACAACTTGGCTGAGGTGATTGATGGCGTGGTTGCATACATTGACAGCCCTTCCATCAAGCTGGAACAAATGATGAAGATTATCAAAGCGCCAGACTTTCCAACTGGTGGACAGATCATTGATGACGGCGGACTTGAGCAGGCTTATCGAACTGGAAAAGGCAAAATTCTTATTCGCTCGAAAGTGGAGGTTGAAAAACAAGGCGACAAAATCACACTTGTCATCACAGAACTGCCATATCAAGTCAACAAGGCGCTTTTGCTTCAAAAAATTGCCGAACTCAAAGAGCAAAACAAAGACAAGCTTGCTTCAATCAGCGAAATTCGAGATGAATCTGACCGAACTGGCATGAGGGCAGTTATTCGTCTTAAAAAAGATGCTGATGTCAAGAAAATTTTGGAATATCTTTATAAATCAACCAATCTTCAAGTGTCTTATGCAATCAATATGGTTGCAATTGCTGGTGGAAAACCAAAACTTATGGGGCTGTTGGAGATTATCTCATACTATGCAAACTATCAGCGCGAAATCATTGTGCGCAGAACAAAATATGATCTCAACATGGCAAAAGAGCGCGCTCACATTGTTGAAGGACTTTTGATTGCCATCAAAAACATTGACGAAGTCATCAAAATAATCAAAAAGTCAGCCACAACAAGCGAGGCTAAGCAAAGATTGCGCGATAGATTTAATCTGTCAGAGCGCCAAGCTCAGGCTATTCTTGACATGCGTCTTGCAAGACTTGTTAACCTTGAAGTTAACAAACTTGAAGAAGAACTCAAAGAGCTTAAAGCAAAGATTGCTGAATATGAGCGCATTCTTGCTTCAAAGAGGGCACAATTTGATGTTGTCAAGAAAGAAATTTTGGAGATCAAACGCTCTTATGGCAACAAGAGACGCTCGAGAATCTTAAAAGACGGACAAGTTGTTGTTGAAGAGGCAAAGGATCCAAATGAAATAGAGGGCGGTGAAGTTGTTGTTGCAATTTCTGCAGGAAACACAATTAAACGCATTTCACCTCGCAACTATTCTATGAGCCAGAAGTCGCTTTCCGACAACTCAACAATCACAGATGTTCACAGCCAAGTGATAAAGGTTGATGCAAAAGAGCAAATTTTTATCATCACTGACAAAGGCAATTGTGTTAAAGTGCTTGCTGGCGACATAAAAGAATGCAAGTGGCGCGATAAAGGTGTTGCGCTCAGCCAAATTGACAAAAATGTGTCGCAAGATGAAAAACCTGTCAAAATTTTGACGGCAAAGAAAGAAGGCGCAGTGCTCTTTATGACGGCTGAAGGCATGGTGAAAAAGTCAAGCGCCAGCGACCTTGTGGTTTCAAAATCCTTCTACCAAGTTGTAAAGGTCAATGATGGCGACAAGCTTATTAATGTTGAATATGTGACCGATAAGCCAATTTTGATGCTTTCCTCTTTAGGCATGAGCCTTGCTTTCTCAAGTGACGAAGTGCCTTTGCAAGGCAGAATTTCAGCAGGCGTCAAAGGTATCAATCTTGACGAAGGTGATAAAGTTGTCTTTGCAGGTCAAATGGATTTTGACGGCATTGTTGCGGTTACCGATAAAGGATTTATCAAAAAGATTAAGTCGTCGCTCTTCCAAATTGGCTCTAGATATCGAAAAGGGTTGAAATATTTTGCTTTGACAGGCGGCTCGAAAGAGGTTTGCTTTGCTTGCGGTGAAAGTGGAGGAGCAACTGTTGCAGTTGATTTTGGACTTAAAATTTTGGCGCTTGAAAGCAAAAAAATTCCTTATTCAGACCGACTTGCACCAGGCAATCAAATCATCAAAAAACAATTTTTCTCAATAAATAAATACAATTTGGCTTAAAAATTCAATTTACTTTCAATTTTTCACTTTTTTAATTTGGTTTTGTAAAAATAAATTGATATAATAGAAAAACTAAAGGAAAATTATGGTAAAAAATCGAGTTTAACAAGCTTTTTATAGGATGACAATGGTCATCCTTTTTTTTATTATTGTCTGGGTTATAAAAAAGCCAAAAGTTTCCCAAATGCAACATTTTTGTTTAATAATTTGCTTTTTTAGATCATTTTTGCTAAAATATATCAGAAAATATTCTACGCTTTTGTTTGAATATTTTTTGCAAAATGGAATAAACAAAATTCTCGCAAATATAATAGGTATAAGATTTTCGACAAATTCCGCTTCTTTTCAACAATAAACAGCAATTTTCCTATTTGTTAAAATCTTGAAAACATTTATTATTAAAAGTGAGGTTTGTATGCCATTTTGTGTTATCAAATCGAGAACAATCAAAATCTTTCTTGCAATGGTGGTCGTTGTTGTTTTGCTTGCTGTGTCTTTTGAGGGTGGCGCTTGTGCGCAAGTTTGGTTTGGCTATAGCACCAGACTTGTTCCTGTCTATCGAGTTGACACAGCAGAAAAGCAAGTTGCCATTTCTTATGACGCTGCCTGGGGAGCTGACAAAACTGAAGAGATCATGGCAGTGCTAAAAGAATATAACGTGGGAGCAACTTTCTTTCTTGTGGGCTTTTGGATTGACAAATATCCTGAAATGGTCAAAGCTATTGACGAAAATGGCTTTGAGATTGGAACGCACTCAAACACTCATCCTGACATGGCAACAATCAGTGCTGAAAATATCGCAAAAGAGCTTGACATTTCTATTGAAAAAATCAAAGCGATAACAAACAAAGAGGTCACTCTTTTCCGTCCACCTTATGGCTCATATAACAACAGCCTTATAAATGCCTGCTCATCGCGAGGGCTTATTCCAATTCAATGGGATGTTGACTCTCTTGACTGGAAAGGGCTTTCGGCTGTGGATGTGACAACAAGAGTTATGGATCGCGTTCAAAATGGCTCTATCATATTGATGCATAACAATGCTGACAATGTGGTTGAGTCTACAAGAATGGTGCTTGAAAGATTGACAAAAGAGGGGTATAAAGTGACCAGCATTGGCGAGCTTGTTTATCACTCAAACTATACTATTGACAACAATGGGGTGCAACACTCAAGTTAAAAGGAGAAAAACAATGGAAAACACAATGCCAAAAATCACCAACAGTGCCTGCTTGGAAGGGGAAATTGCAAATGAAATCACACAATTTGAAAATAAAGGTGAAGTTTTTTACGAATTTAAATTGGATGTTCCAAGACTTTCTGGAACAGTGGACACAATTCCTGTCACAATCTCAAAAAACTTGGTTAACAGCAGAAGTATCGCTCTTAAAGAAGGAACAACGCTCAATCTGAGAGGCGAATTTAGAAGCAGAAACGCGCAAGAAAATGGCGCAAGTCATCTTCATTTGTTCTTCTTTGCAAAGGACATTTTGCCACCAACCAAAGAAAAGTGCAACAATGTTTATTTGCATGGTTTTCTTTGCAAACCTCCAGTTTTTAGAGAAACGCCTTTTAAAAGACAAATTTGTGACATATTGCTTGCAGTAAACAGACCTGCAAATCATAAATCTGACTATATTCCTTGTATCGTTTGGGGAAGACATGCCAACCTTGCCAAAAGTTTGCCAATTGGCACAAGAATAAGTGTGACTGGAAGAATGCAATCAAGAAAATATACAAAGCAATTTGAAAATGGCGAAATTGAAAACAAGGTCGCTTATGAGGTGTCGATAAACAACATGGAAATTGAAAATATGCCTTATTCTGCAGATAATCAAGAAGAGGCTTAAAAAAATATGCGCTGAAACAATAGCGCATTTTTTGTTTAAATTTTTCAGTTTAAAGCAAGCATTTTAAAACATACAATTTAAAAGAAACAAGGAAATTAAATCAAGACACATTAAAATTTTCGCACAGCACTTTGTCTGCTTGCAATATTTCACAGTAGCGATATTTGACAAGCGAAGAAAGTGTTTGACCAGAGGTGATTGTTATTCCGCTACACAGTTTTTGCAGGTTGTTTGCAAGGTTGTCAAGTGCTTCTGTGAAAGTGTTTAAAGCTTCGACCTCATCAAACAAAATTTTGTAATCTGAAACGATGGTGTTTATCTCAGAAAAAGCGGAATTGATTGCAAGTCGGGCAGAAATTTCGTTATAAACATTTGTGTCAAGACTTAAGGCAATGTCAAACAAAAGTCGATAAGCATTTTCATGCGCGTTTAAAGCTTTTTGCAAAACCTTTTTCTCTTCGCTGTCAAGGCTTAGCGAAACCGATATTTGCGGAACTGAAAATTCTATGATGCTTGCCTGGATGTTTTGATTTTGCTCAATGCTGTTTTTGACAAGCTCGGCGTCGCTTTTGTTGAGATAGGCAGAACTTATCACATGAAAACCATCTTCCTCTTCAAGCACAAATCCGCCACTGCCAATTTTTCGATAGTCGCTTGCCAAGCTTTCAGCGCCAAGACTTGTAGGCGAGCGCGCAAGAGAAATCGCATAGACTGAAAGGGAGTTTGAAGACAGAGAAGTTGAGGCTTTTTCAGTTGGAGAAATCAAAAGCATTGAAAGATAGTTTGCGCAAATCAAAAGCACAACAAAAAGGAGGCATATCATGATGCCTATCAAACTTTTTTTTACATTTTTTGTGATTTTTGGCATAACTTATTGACTTTTTCCTTTTAAAAAGTTATCACTTTAATGTATGACAAAATATAGCAAACTATGAGGCAATTTTGGCTTAAATTATTTTGCAATTTTGCATGCAAAGTTGTATAATAAAAGGGTAAATGGAGGAAATGTATGAAAATTAAACCTTTGTTTGACAGAGTTGTTCTTCTGCCAAAGGAAAACGAAACAGAAACAAAAAGCGGAATTATTTTGCCAACCGCAGCTCAAGAAAAATCTCAAATGGCGACAGTTGTTGCTGTTGGAGAAGGCGGTGAAATTGACGGCAAAAAAGTGTCTATGGTTGTCAAAAAAGGTGACAATGTGCTTTATGCAAAGTATAGCGGCACAGAAATCACGGTTGACGAAAAAAAATATGTAGTTGTGCGCCAAAGTGACATTTTGGCAGTTATTGAATAAGGAGGAGTTATGGCAAAGAAAATTATTGAAGGTGCTCAAGCTCGAAAATCGCTTGAAAGAGGTGTTGACAAACTTGCAAACATTGTCAAAATCACCCTTGGGCCAAAGGGAAGAAATGTCGTTCTTGGCAAAAAATATGGTTCGCCACTTATCACAAACGATGGTGTGACAATCGCCAAAGAAATAAGCCTTGATGACCCATTTGAAAACATGGGCGCGGAGCTTATCAAAGAGGTTTCAATCAAAACCAACGATGTTGCAGGCGATGGAACAACAACCGCTTGCGTGCTTGCTCAGGCAATTGTTAAAGAGGGCATGAAAAACTTTGCAGCAGGCGCAAATCCTATCATTTTGAAAAAAGGCATTTTTAAAGCTTGCGACAAGGCAGTAGAGGTTTTAAAAGAAATTTCAAAACCAGTTGAAAACTCGACTGCAATCAAACAGGTTGCTTCAATCTCTGCTGGAGATGAGGAAATTGGTGAACTTATTGCACAGGCAATGCAAAAGGTTGGCTCAGATGGCGTTATCACAGTTGAAGAAAGCCAGACCATGAAAACAGAACTTTCTGTTGTTGAAGGCATGCAATTTGACCGTGGCTATCTTTCACCATATTTCTGCACCAACACCGAAAAGATGATTTGCGAGCTTGACAATCCATATATCTTGCTTACTGACAGAAAAGTTTCAAACATTCAAGAAATTCTGCCACTTCTTGAGCAAATTGTAAAACAAGGCGAAAAACTTCTTATCGTTGCTGACGATGTGGAAGGTGAGGCACTTACAACTCTTGTGCTCAACAAACTTAGAGGCACTTTCAATTCTGTTGCAGTCAAAGCACCTTCTTTTGGCGACAAGAGAAAGGCTATGCTTGAAGACATTGCAATCCTTACTGGCGCAACAGTGATTTCTTCAGAACTTGGCTATGATCTTTCAAACCTTTCACTTGACCTTTTGGGACGGGCAAAATCAGTTAGGGTTGACAAAGACACCACAACCATTGTGGATGGGGCAGGAGATGCCAAAAAGATTGCTGAGCGGGTGAAACAAATCAAAAACCAAATCAAAGAACAGACAAGCGAATATGAGCTTGAAAAACTCAACGAACGCCTTGCAAAACTCTCTGGCGGAGTTGCTGTTATCAAGGTTGGCTCAGCTACTGAAGTTGAAATGAAAGAGAAAAAACTTCGCATTGAAGACGCTTTGGCTGCAACAAAAGCGGCAACTGAAGAAGGCATTGTGCCAGGTGGTGGCGTTGCACTTCTCAAAACAGCTGGTGCAATCAAAGAGCTTATCGACTCTTTAAGCGGTGACGAAAAAACGGGTGCGAGCATTGTGCTTAGAGCGATTGAAGAGCCTATCAGACAAATTTCTGCCAATGCTGGAATTGACGGCGGTGTTGTTGTCAACAACATTATGCAAAACATTGACAAAAAAGCTTATGGTTATGACGCACTTAAAGGTGAGTATGGCGACATGATTGAAAAGGGAATTGTTGACCCTACAAAAGTGACTCGCTCAGCTCTTCAAAACGCATGCTCAGTTTCAGCAACAATGCTGACAACAGAAGCGCTTGTTGTTGAAGTTGAAGACAAAACTGCTCAAACGCCAAATCAAGAAGATGTTTATTGATTTTAGATTTACTCAAAGGCTTATTCTTTGTAAAATGAAAGATTTTTTTGAA
This sequence comes from uncultured Clostridia bacterium, assembly GCA_944348085.1. Lineage (GTDB taxonomy): Bacteria > Bacillota > Clostridia > Christensenellales > UBA1242 > Caccovivens. Next base: position 10,783 of record CALVMU010000013.1, on the reverse strand, counting down.
AACATCTTGACAAATGCAAAAAACAAATTATAATAAAGATACTTTTATTTAAATTATACAAAGGAGAAGCAAATGAATAGAGTAAAATTTAACGGAAAGTTTTATTATAAAACTTATATCAATGGATTGCCAGCCTATTTAGGTGAAGGTTATCAAATGGCAACAGAATTTTGTATGACCAGATTGCGCGCAAATGTTTATAATGATGGAGTTCATTATGAAATAAACACTTCATTTGACATTTTTGCTAAAAACACGAATGACTATATCACTCTTGCATACAAAAAGCCTAGCAGAATCGCACATTTTCCATATGAGATATTTTCTGACGAGTTTGTTGAAAAGCTTTCTGCTGCTTTGCACGATTATGCAAAAAACAAAGCAAAATCTTCAAATTGTGATAAAGACAAGTTGAACCAAGAAATCTTCCAAATCAAACAGGTTATTGAATCAAAAAGAGAAGAAAAACTCGTTGCTGAAAATGTAAAACCTGAATAAAAAGGAGAAGACAATTGAAAAAGAAAAGTCTCGATGGCATTGAATATCAAGTAAATCTTTTTGGTGATATTTTTGCTAAAAATGATTCTGATTATATCAAATTGGCGCAAAAAGATATCAATAAAATCAAATATTTTCCTTCAGAGAAATTTACAGCTGAGTTTGCGTTAAATCTTATGTATGTGTTGACCGATTTCGTAAATAAAAAACTTAGAGATTCTGCAAATGTTGATTATGGAAAACTAGGTCAAGAAATCAATGAAATCAGAGCTGTGATCAATTCCAAAAGAGAAGAATATCAAATGGAAGAAGGAAAAGCTGAATAATAACAGCAAAAAATGAATATGAATTTTTTATGCTATAAAAGTTTTTTTAACTCTTTAAATTTTCTTAAAAAAATTGAAAATGGTATTGACAAAATTGTTTAGTTTGATATAATAGAAACATCATTAATTTTCCACAAAGGAGGTTTTAAATGAAGGATAAAGTGGTAAATAAAAAAGATGGTTTAAATGGAAAATATGCTCAATTTAAAAAAGATGGACAATGGTATCATGTTTTAGAGGAAGAGATCAATGAAGCAAACTCAGATTATACTATGGTTGAGGTAGAAGGACAGAGCTATCTCAAAGATCAATTTGGAGATCTTATTGGGCCAGTTGAAATTTCTTTTGAAGATGATGACGATGTCAAAGAATAAGCAATTTATTTTTCAAAATATTTTAGCTATGCAAAAAACTCGGAAAATTTATTCCGAGTTTTTTCTTTTCCAAAAAGTTATCCACAAAAGTGCTTTTTAAAAACCGCTTTAAAAAAGTTTTTGTAACTAATTTTGTAATAAGTCTTGACAAAATTGCGGGGGGGGGTATAATAGAAGTATCATTGATTGCAAGGGAAAAGTTTTCCACAAAACTTTTCCACAAGAGGAGGAAAAAAGGTGATCATTGCGAGTGACGAAATCCTCAGTAAGCTTAGCGGAAAAATCTTGCCATTATGTGACTCTGAGCAAGGTGAAGAGAACGAATAAAAAAATCCACAAAATTGTGGATTTTTTTTACTTTGTCTTGTAAAAGAGTTTGGTCAGCACTTTAAGGACTGTCTGTTTTGGGAAAAACTTTTGCACCTGCCACATCACTTTGTTGCGCGCGCCCATAACATATTGTGGTTTAAGGCGTTTTTTTGCAATGATTTTTGTGATGATTTTGATTGCTTTGTCAAGGCTCATTCTCTTGTCCTGCGCTTCATCAATTCTTTTGGCAGAAAGTGAGATAGCGTCTTTATAGCGCTCGTTGGTTTCAAAATTTTTCACGCGATTTTTGGTGAATTCTGTTTTTATATCGCAAGGGCAAATGGCGGTCACTTGAATTTTGGTTTGGCTAAGTTCCATGCGCAAACAGTCACTAAGCATGCTGAGCGCTGCCTTGCTTGAGCAATAAAAGGCGCGAAATGGCAAAGGGAAAAGGGCGCAAGCTGACGAAATGTTGATGATTTTGCCTTTTTCTGCCATAAGTGGAATTGCGCTTTGAAGCACAAAAGTTGCGCCTATCACATTGACCTCATATTCTTTTTTCAGTTCCTCTTCTTTTGTAAGCTCAATTGCGCCAGAAAGGCCAAAGCCAGCATTGTTGATAAGAATGTCGATTTTTCCAAACTTTTGACCAATTTCTTCAAAAACCTTTGTCAGTTTTGCCTTATCCGTCACATCGCAACAATAATCATCATCTGACCTGCTTATGCCAATCACCGCAAAGCCTTTTTCTCTGTAAAAATTTTTCAGCGCCTTGCCAATTCCGCTTGACGCACCAGTAATTACAATATTCATCAAATTTCTCCTAATTGTTTTTTCTTATTTAGTATATAATAAATTTGTAATCTTTCAAAATAATTTGACTAAATTTTTATTTTTAACTATACTTTAATTTAAAGGAGTTGTTTATGAACAACACAAAGAAATGGCTTTTGATTTTTGCAACAATTTTTATGCTCGCAGGCATTGGCTACGACATTTTTTATGTGGTAACATTCTTTCAAACACCAGCAGCCTATAGGCCAGCGCTTTTCTATGTGATTTATGAAATCATTGCAATTGTCTTTTTGCTTACCGCTGCAATTTTGCTTATCTACACCTTGTGGGGCAATGGAAAGCATTTCAGAGAACGATATCGCTATTTTGTCACATCTCTTATCATATCAATTTGCTTAAACCTCTTTTCCGTTTCAACCATTTTGATGATTATTTCAATTTATTTCAACGATTCTGTTTTTGTTTTTCCAGACAAAAAACAGGCAAAGCCACAAGACAAAAATGTTGTCGATGTTTCGCCAGAAGGCACTCCAAGCGAGAAGGAAATGAAAATTCAAGCCCTTCGCAAAATGAAAGAGGAAGGCAAAATTTCAGAGCAAGAGTTTCAAGACGAACTGTTAAAATTGCTATAAAAAATGGAAGAGTTATCTCTTCCTTTTTGTTTGAAAAAAGTTGGTCAGCATGGCAGAAATTTCATTTTCATAAGCTTGGTCAAAAACCATTTCAGTGTGGTGATTAAGGCGGTTGCTTTTTAAAATTTGTTCACACAAATTTTCGCTTGAGGTTTTTTCTTGACAGCCAAAAATCAACTTCTTTATTCTGGCATTTGCAATTGCGCCTGCACACATAGGGCAGGGTTCAAGCGTTACATAAAGTTCGCAGTCATCAAGTCGCCAAGACTTGAGTTTTCGGCAAGCCTTGTCAATGGCAACGATTTCTGCGTGTTTCAGTGCATTTTGGCTTTTTTCGCGACAATTTCGTCCGCGCGAAATAACTTTGCCATTTTGCACAATCACAGCGCCAATTGGCACTTCATCTTCTTTGAGCGCTTTTTTTGCTTCTTTGAGCGCCTCTTTCATAAAATTTTCCATACCTTAATTTTATAAAAAAATGTTGTTAAAGTAAAGCATATTTGTTGTTTTTTTGGCTTTCTTGTTGTATAATTGAAGAATGAAAAATCAAAATCCACAAACAAAAGACGCAAAAGTCTTTGATAAACGAAATTTTTATACCGAAGATGACAGTGGCAAAGTTTTTATTATAAGCTTGCTTGCGCCTGTGCTGGTTTCTCTTCTCGTTTTTTTGATTGGCAGTGCAATCATTGCGGCGGCAGGAGGCGACCCTCAGACTGAGATAAATTCTGTTTGGTTTCAAGCGATAAACTCATTTTTGACTTCAATCTCGTTTGTTGGCGTCTATTTGATTTACAACAAAGTTTGCAAAATTGACAATAGGGCAGTTGATTTCAACTTCAAAATAGGTTGGAAAAACTATGTTATTGCAATCGCAATTGGCATTGTTTCATTATTTGGTCTTCAACAACTTATCTCACTGTTTGATGAGCTTTGGCTTACTCTTGGAGTGGAGCTTCAAGAGCTTTCCATCACAAATTTCGGACTTTTTGCTCTTTACACCTTTACAAGTGCGATAACGCCTGCAATAGTGGAAGAAATTGTGTTTAGAGGCATGATTTTAAACGGTTTGCGAAGCAAATTTAACGACTACGCAAGCATTGCTTTGTCTGCGCTTATGTTTGCGCTTATGCATGGAAGCTTGCAACAACTTGTCTATCCTTTCCTTCTTGGACTTATTCTTGGCTGGATAAAACTTAGAACTGGTTCAATCATTCCATGTATGATTGTGCATTTTACCAACAACTTTTTGACTTTGCTTTTGACTTATCTTTTGGGCTCAGGGGCGCTCAAATTGCCAGTGACATGGTGGAGCATCATTTTGGCGATTGTGCTTGCTTGCCTTGTTTTTGTGATTGTCTATCTTCTTGACCGTTTTGTTTTCAAGCACCAAAGCAAAACAACAGTTGAAAGAAAAGAAGGCAAAATGTCGCTGTTCTTATGGGTTTCATTTGCTCTTTCTGGGTTGATTTTCCTCTATAACTTGGTTGCTCTGTTTGTATAAGAAAAAGCGTTGTCATTTTATCGACTTTTCTAAAATATTATATTGCATAGGAAAGTTTTGCTTTGTTTCTTTTTTCCGATTTTTACCAAATTAGGAGCATTATGTCTGTAAAACAAAAAATATCGACCAAAAGTCTTGTTTGCTATTTTATCATTGTTGTTATTTTCGCCATAACACGAATGCTTTCCGCATTCGGTGTTTTTGATGGGTTGGGTCACAGTTTTGATTATATTTTTAATGTAATCATTCAAGTTGTCATTCTTTTTGGCTTGTCAGTTCTTCTTTTTAGTGTCATGACCAAGAATAAACCGCGCGACACATTCAAGTTTTTTGGCTATAAAAAAATTTCGGCAAAAGCAGTGTTGATCTCAATCGGAATAGGTGTGATTGTCTATTTCTTAAATGTTTTTGTGGCTTCATTTTTCAATGTTTTGCTTGCGCTTTTTGGTTATAGCTCTTCCTCATCCTCAATCACTCTTTCTTCCTATCCTTTCTGGCTTTTTCTTGTCAATGTGCTTGTTTCTGCCGTTCTGCCTGGCATTTGTGAAGAGACTGCTCATCGCGGACTTTTATTGAAAGGGCTTTCAGGTCATGGACAAAAGACTGCGCTTATCTTGTCGTCACTTTTGTTTGGGCTTATGCACATGAATATCGACCAATTTTTCTATGCCACTCTTATTGGTTTTTTGGTTGGCTATCTTGCGCTTATCTGTGACTCAATTTATCCTGCAATGATAATCCATTTTATGAACAACTTTCTCTCAACCTTTGCTGGATATTCTTCCTTCAACAACTTGGGTTTTGAAAGCATCATAAACGGCTTTAATGTGGTGTTGCAACGATCCTTTATTCTTGGATTTTTGCTTATAGCAGTGTTTGTGGCTGGGCTTGCGCTTCTACTGAAAGTTTTGATAAAAATGCTTTTCAAAGAGACCACGGTCAAAAATATGACAAACCTGCAAGACAGGCTGATAAAGCAAATTCAAAAAGAAAACTATTTAAAAGAACTTGAAAAGACGGCTAAAAACGAAGAGATAACTGAGCCTAACTCGATTTCGTTTGAAGAATTTGACAAACTTTACAAACAAAATAATGTTGAGCTTGGGCTTATGTCAAACCTTGAAAAACAGACGCTGAACGAGCCACCTGTCAAAACAAGCTTGTTTGCAAAATTTCTGCTTGCTGGAATTTTTATAATCACAGCAGGCGTGACGATTTTTACTTTTGTTTGGGGGGTATTATAATGCTAACGATAAATCTTGTCTGCGTCGGCTCGCTGAAGGAAAAATTTTGGCAAGAGGCTGACAAAGAATACCGAAAAAGGCTGTCTCGATTTTGCACTTTCAATGTTTACGAAGTTGATGAAGCGGTAGGAGAGGTTGACAAAATTTTGCAAACCGAAGGCAAAAACATTTTGAGCCACCTCAAAGGCAAGCCTTATCTTCTTGCGATTGACGGCAAAGAATTTTCAAGCGAAGAACTTGCAAGCGAGCTTAAAAATGTTCAACTTGAAAACAGTCAAATCACTTTTGTGATTGGAAGCTCTCATGGCGTAAGCAACGAGGTTAAAAGCAAAATTTCAAAGCATATTTCTTTTGGCAAGGCAACTTATCCTCACAATCTTGCCAGAATAATCTTGCTTGAGCAAGTTTATCGCGCTTTTATGATCAACAGTGGCGCAAAATACCATAAATAACAAAATTTGCTCGGCAAATAAAGCAAAACAATAAACAAAATGTATAAAACAACGCTTTATAGGATATTAAAAAACAAGATTGCAAACATAGAGCCAAGCACGATGGTAAAAATCGCAAAGAGGGGAAGGTGACGAAGCATAGCTCACTTCCTGTAATGGCTGTCAAAGCCGTCAAAATCGTTTCTTTTTTCTTCATTATCTGAAAAGCGGTTTTGTTTTTCTTCTTTTTTAAAATTTCTGTCATTTTCAAAGTTTTTGTTTTTCTCGCCAGTGGCTTCTTCGCCTGCTTCAACAGACAGCTTTGCACCAGCTTTTTCCATATTTTTTTCAAGATTTTTCTTGTTTCTTCTTGAAAAAACTGCGATTGTGCCTTTGCCTTTTATAAGTTTAAAGACAAGCACAAGGCTGGCAAGTCCAAACAAAATATAGAAAACTCTTGACAAAATGCTTGCTTGAAAACCAAAAATTCCAGCAATAAAATCGTATTGAAAAAGCCCTATCATAAGCCAGTTTATACAGCCAATTGTTGACAGCAGAAAGGAAATTATTGTAAACATTTGACACCTCTTTGCATATAGTATCTTCGATTAAAGCAAAAAAATTCACGCTAAAAATACTTAAAAAAGTTGACTATTTTTTTTATTTGTGTATAATACATTTTGCACGCTTTGAAACTTAAAAGGAGATGGACATGGAAAAGCATTATCTTACACCAGAAGGAAAAAAAGAACTTGAGGAAAAACTTCAATACTATAAAACTGAAAAAAGAAAACAGGTGACTGAGCAAATTGTTAGAGCAAGAGAGTTTGGCGACCTGTCTGAAAATAGCGAATATGACGCAGCAAAAGAGTTGCAGGCTCAAGTTGAGGCAGAAATTGCCGAGATGGAAGATATTCTTTTGTCATGCCAAATTATCAATAAAAAAGACATCAAAAGTGATGAAGTGTCAGTAGGCTCTACTGTCAAGCTTTATGACGAAGAGTTTGATGAAGAACTTGAATACAAAATTCTTGGAACAACTGAAAGCAATCCAGCAAAAGGTGTTATCAGCAACCACTCACCAGTTGGAAGCGCACTTATCGGTCGCAAAGTTGGTGACAAAATTTCTGTTAAACTTCCAACAGGGGTTGTAAACTACAAAATTCTTGAAATTAAATAATTAAAATATAGAAATTTATTTGCACAATAGCGTTTATTGTTGTATAATTAAGAAAAGATTGGTTTGTTTATGATGTTTAAAAATTCAGCAAGACTTTTGTGTGCAAATTTCGACAAAGTGTGGAAACTGCTTGTTTACCACATTCTTTGTTTTGCGCTTTGCTTTGGTCTGCTTGCAATTTTTTACGACTTTTTTGTAAGCTATATCGTCTCTGCTTGGGAGAACGCAGCGCTTTCAGGAGTTTTTGCAAACGGAACTTTCTATGGCTATAGCGTTGCCGATGTGTTGCATGGACTGACTCATGCAGTTTGGGGATTTTTTGCAGGCATCTTCACTGCCAATGTCGGCATTGGAATATATTTCTGTTTAATCGTTTTCTATCTTCTTCCATTCCTTCTCAACATTGGCAAATATGTTGTTGATGAAATGATGTATGGCTTTATGGCTTCAGCTCAAAAGCAATCTTTCACAGGCACATTCTTGCGCACTCTTGGCAGGTCAACTCAGTTTGCTTCAATCAAAACATTGTTTGCAATACCTTTCAATGCGCTTATTGTGGCGTCAATGTTTGGGCTTTCTGTCATTCAAAATGACATTTTTGCCTACATTTTGCCTCTTGCATTTGCCATTATTCCAGCACTTCTCTTTGCTTTTAAACAAACCTTCAACGCTGGTTGGGCTCCTGCTATGATCGTTTATGATGTCAATGTTTTCAAAGCTTTTGGCATCGGTCAAAGGGCAATTTTAAGAAGAGGAGCAAGAGTTTTCTCAACCGCTTTTGTTATTTGTCTTTTGGCAATTGTTTTGTCGCTTATTCTTGGTGTTTATGCAATCATTATCATTCTTCCAATCATACTTCCATTCAGCCACATCTTTGAAATGACTGCATTTTTCTCAAGTCAAGGCATGAGGTTTTATGTTGACCTTGACACTATTTTAACGCCTAAAAAACTTGAAGAAGTTGACAAAATTGAAAAGGCAAAATTTATTTTATAATTTCTTAAAGCAAATCGATTTGCTTAAATGATAAAAATCGACAAAATTATAAAAATTTCAAGAGAATTGTTCAAGCAAGGTTGGACATTTTCTTTGGGTTTAAATTTCTAGAAAAAGGAGGAAAAATTGAATAATAACAAACTAAAAATCACCTTCCTGGGCGGTGTTGGTGAGATTGGAAAAAACATGACCGCTTTTGAATATAACAACGAAATTATCGTGGTTGACGCAGGGCTGACTTTTCCAAGCGATGATTTGCCTGGAGTTGATATTGTCATTCCAGACATAACTTATCTGCTTGCAAACAAGGAAAAGGTCAAGGCGATTTTACTCACTCACGGGCATGAAGACCACATCGGAGCAATGCCTTTTGTGCTTAAGCACATCAATGTGCCAGTTTATGGCTCAAGACTGACGCTTGCTCTTGTTGAAAACAAACTTAAAGAATACCCAAATATCAAGATGAAGGCTATCGCTGTAAAGCCTAAAAATGTTTTGAAACTTGGCTCTTTTGTTGTTGAGTTTATAAAAGTCAGTCACTCAATTGCTGGCTCGCTTGCAATGAGCATAACAACTCCAGCAGGCACAGTTGTGCATACTGGTGACTTTAAGATTGATTATGAGCCAATTGACGGCACAATGACAGACCTTACGCGATTTGCTGAGATTGGCAGAAAGGGCGTTAACCTTTTGCTTTGTGAAAGCACAAATGTATGCCGAAAAGGCTATTCTATGAGTGAAAAATCGGTTGGAAGAGCGCTTGAAGAGATCATCAAAGAGCATGCCTCTCAGCGCATTATCGTTGCAACTTTCGCTTCAAACATCCACAGAATGCAACAAATTCTTGACCTTGCAGAAAAATATAAAAGAAAGGTGGCATTTACTGGTCGAAGCATGATCAATGTCAGCGAAACTGCAATGAAGATTGGCGAGCTTAAATTCAACCGCGATAACATTATCGACATTGAAAAAGTCGACAAGATGGACGATAAAGAAGTTCTTATCATGACAACTGGAAGCCAAGGCGAGCCTATGAGCGCGCTTACCAGAATGGCGGCAGGTGAATTTAAGACGGTCAAACTTAAATCAAACGACCTTGTTATTCTTTCAGCATCACCAATTCCAGGAAATGAGAAAAATGTTTACAATGTTATCAACGCAATTTACAAGCAAGGCGCTGATGTGATTTATGACGAACTTGCAGATGTGCACACTTCAGGTCACGCATGTCAAGAAGAGCTTAAGCTTATTCACAGCCTTGTCAAAGCAAAACATTTTATTCCAATTCACGGCGAATACAGACATTTGAAAACGCACAAAGAAATGGCTATGGCGCTTGGTCAAGAAGAGCGCAATATCATTTTGCCAAGCATTGGAATGCAGGTCGAGCTTGGGCCAAATTCAATCAAACAATGTGGATTTGTCACAGCAGGGCAACGACTTGTTGACGGAATGGGCATCGGCGATATGGACAGCAATGTTTTGAGAGAACGCAAACAGCTTTCTGAAGACGGAATTTGTGTGGTTTGTGTCAACATCAACAATGTTGCAGGGCAGATCACAAGCGAACCTTTCATCATCACTCGAGGTGTGGTTTACGCTGACGAGCAAGAAAGCTTTGTTCAAGATGCCAAAGCGGCAATTGTAGCATCACTTAAAGAGATTGATTTGCGCGGAGTTGAGCCTTCAGTTATCAAACAATCTCTCAGAAGAAACATCTCAAACTTCATATTTAAACGCACAAAGCGTCGCCCAATGATTTTGACTATTGTCACTTTGGATTAAAGTTATGTTTGAAGAAATCGAAATCTATGCCAAGGAAAATTTTATTCCTATCATAAGGCCAAAATCTCGACAAATTTTGATGGATGAGGTCAAAAAAGCCTCACCTTCAAATATTTTAGAGATAGGCTCAGCAATAGGCTATTCTGGTCTTTGCATGCTTTTTGCCTCGTCTGCCAGCCTTGTCACTATTGAAAAAGACGAGGGGCGGGCAAACATGGCAAGGCAAAATTTTGGGCGATACAATGTGGCGGAGCGCGTTCAACTGATAAATGACGACGCTTTAAAGGTTTTAACAAATCTTGCAGAAGAAGGCTTGCAGTTTGATTTTGTGTTTTTGGATGGCCCAAAAGGGCAGTATCACAAATATCTTCCTCTTCTTACAAAACTGCTTGTCAAAGGCGGAACATTATTTGCAGACAATGTGTCAGTTATGGGCTTGGTAGACTCAACAGAGCCGATTGCGCACAAACATCGCACAATGGTTGTCAATATGCGCAAGTTTTTAAGTGATGTGAGCTCTTCCACACAGTTTGAAAGTCAAATTTTGAAGGTTGAGGACGGCATTTTGATTGCAAAGCGCAAATGATATCAATTTTAGTGAAAAATCACAAATTTACAAATCAAGTGAGCATATTTAACCCGTAGGGTTAAAACGGACTAATAATTAAAAAGAGAGTGATGCAAGAGCTTGTTTCCTAAATTGCATAGG
>CALVMU010000012.1 GCA_944348085.1 uncultured Clostridia bacterium | reverse complement strand
TGCGTATGGAGCGTAAGCGGAATTAAACCGATAGAGGTTAACTGCCGAGCGCGAAAAAAACAACTTAATATATGCCCAAGCTGCTCTGGTGGAGCCGCGGGCTGAACGCCAAGAACTGAAAGTTCTGCGTATGGAGCGTAAGCGGAATTAAACCGATAGAGGTTAACTGCCGAGCGCGAAAAAAACAACTTAATATATGCCCCAATAGCTCAGTGGTGGAGCGCTCGGCTGTTAACCGATAGGTCGTAGGTTCGAATCCTACTTGGGGCGCCAGTAAATTAAAGGCATATAGCGATTTTCGCTAAGCAAAAAGTCATTTTTGACACCAATTTTGACACCATAAAAAGGAGGTTAAAAAAGGTAGTCGATTGTTTAGTATTATCAATTTGCTAGGATTTTATCCTAGCCTTTTTTATCAATTTAAGCATTTTACCCTTCTTTAAAAAAGTCAGGAGCCAAAGTCTCTATCATTAAACATTTCTGATCAAATAGAATTCTTTAATCTCATTTTTAATTCCATTACTTTTGCTTTTTCTTCTTCGAGTTGCTGTTCTGCAATCTTGGCATCAAACTGATATTGCAAGCAAAGCTCAACAACTCTGTCTTTAGAAATTGATTGTAAATATTCTTTTATCGCTTTTTTTTCTTTCATAACTACTCCTTTAAAATTTTATTTTTTAATCGAATATAGACATCTGATTGTTTCGCAAAACTAGTTGTTCATAGATTTGAGTTATTGTAAACTGCCTATTCCATTTTTCACTTGCTTTATTGGGTGTCTTTTGGAGTTCTACAAGTTTCATTAACAATTCATTATGATTTTTGTATAACCAATTTAATTCACAACTTCTTTGGTTAGGACAGAACCAACAACCATTTCGTTTTGTAAAACTATAAATAGGACTTAATAAACCATATTTTTCACAGAGTTCTTTTGCCATTTGTTCAGTATAACCATACTTTTCAAGTAAAGATATTTTTCTTTTATCTTTATGCATAGTTTCCAATCGTTTTGGTTCATCAATGGCTATGCCTACATATTGCTTATAATCATCTTTTATGCTCTTATAAAATTTCCTAATAGGTGGCATTTTGCAATCTCTGTTTATGCAACATTTCCAACCAATAGGAAATGCCCTAATCATTCCTTTATGTTTACCACGAGTAATAACTCTATGAAATTCACTTAAAAAGTCTAATTCGCTTCTTACTACTACAACCTTATAACCAAATTCTTTTTCTATTTTTGGAATGGCAATATTATAAATAAAATCTCTATGTTCTGGCACTTCACCACTAATATTGTTTTTATTATCAAACATAACTTCACTATAAATAATTAAATCCAAAGGTTCTTTATTTTCATAAGCAAGTATTATTTGTGCCAGACTATCTTTGCCAAATGAAACACTCGCTATGTATTTCATTCCCCACCTCTAAACAGCCTTACGCAACAATTTATATGTGTCCAATTACTCATCTTTTTAAATTCCTTTCTAAATTATATTTTTCTATTTTTCCATTTAAATAATAAATAATTATAAAACTACCATTACACCAATATTTATCTTTAAATTCAGTATGCTTTTCACCATAGATTGTAGGTGTGTCAAAACCATCTTCTTCATCTAAAAAATAATCATCCCATCTTCCTCCACAACAAGGACAATATTCTCTATATGGCACTAATATTTCCTTAAATTTGCTTTTTGCCATTTCTACATTATCTGCTTCAACGCATACAAATTGGTCAACATCATCGTTTTTTATATTATAACCACCGCTATTGTTTTGACATATTGTATAAAATTTACTCATCTTCCACCTCCAACTCTTGCATTTGTTGTAGCATAACATTAAAATTATCTATTAATATATCTTTACAATAACTATCAAAATCATAATCAGTAAGTTGTTCATTCAGTCCGTCAATTTGAAGTTTAACCCACTCTTTCAACTTCTGCCACTTGGTGTTTTTATTTCTAACCTTATATTCATTATAACACTGACAACCACTGGCAGTTATCTTCAAAATTTTATCTGCACAATCTCTACAAATATCAATTTGTTTTTGTTCTATATATGGTTTTGAAGCAACTCCATCAGTTTGATTTGTAGTAAAAATCACTGGGTAATTTACGCTAAAACAACCTTCGTAGTTAGTTTCTTTTTTACAAACATCACAAAAATATTTTATTTCTTCAATTTTCACTTCTCAAACTCCTTTTCTATTTGGTCTAAAACTGCTAATATTGTATTGTAATTGTTTCCCTGCAAATTCTGCCATTTTTTCGGCAAATCTTTCCTTCTTTTTCACCATGGCAAATCTCCTGTTTCCAACACCGGCAACTCTTCCAGCTTTATTTGTTCACTTCGATATCTATCATAAATCACTCTAGAACCGCCGTTTTTATCATATTCTATTGTTTTGCGCACTCTTCTTGTAAGACCTGGCATTTTCTGCTCTTCAATAGGTATTTCTTCCCAAATTGTATCTCGCTCAACATGTTGTTTCCCGTTTATATCAAATCTCACAATTTTATTTATTCTTCGACAAAATGCTTTAAACGACTCCTCTTGCTCTGGGCGCACATCTTTGTATAACTCATCAAGAGCATAGTTTGAAACTATATATACCTTTTCAAAAAATGCTGGAACCATATCTCCTAATACACGCAATCTCTTAGGGTAAGGCTCAAGAAGTTTATTCATCTTAGCAATTGGCTTAATTTGCCCATAAAACTCGTCAAACAAAATAACTTTTTGTCTTGTATAACCAGTAAACAAATACTCACCATAATTCTCAACAACAAATAAATCTGAAAATTTAAAATTTACCTGCGAATTAACATAAGTAGTTTTTCCAACGCCTGGAGGACCATAAACATATTCAACTGAAACATTCCTACAGAGGTCTTCACTCTCTTCTTCAAGGCGCATTTGCTCTCGAAGTTTTAATTGCCGACCATACATCAAGCTTTGTGATGGATAAATTTTTGCAACTATTGAAAAAGGAACTCCCTCATCAATCATTTTTATTGCTTTTTTCAAATCACTTCTTTGCCCTTCTTCTTCAAATTCGCCTATTTCATAGGGTCCACTCACCCTTGTTTCAACTTTAGAACAATATTCTCGGCATCGGTGTGCAGTACTTATCATCGGCTTAAAATGACAACCGTAAGGAATATATTTTTCTTTTAGTTTTTTGAAATATTGAGGATTTTTAAAATTTACGAAAAATTGAAAGTGTATAACGCCATTTTCTTCACCTTTCTCTCGTTGAAATATTGCATATTGCAATATCTCTTGAGAGTGTAAAGTTTGAAAATGTTCTTCAAATTCCGCATCTGTCATTTTTGGATTGTTCCAGGTTCCAACCCAACAACGAACACGAGAATTTAAAGTTTGAGCTTTCGTCTCGCCTTCGTCTTCTTCCAATATTTCAAAATTTTTTATTTCTTCTTCAAGAAATTTTCCCATAGTCACCTCTCTTTCATGGAACGCAGTGCTCTAAAAGGTAATACTATCTTTTAGAGCACTGCGTCTTCATTTCACAAACAACTTTTTTGTGGCACTATTCGTGCCACGGAGCAATCAAAAGAGAATATGCTCTCTTGAAAACCTCAAGCTTATCGACTTCGTTTACGATAGCTCTTCGTTTTGCTGTATTTATTTGGGCAGTCATCAAGGGTCGCGACCCTTGATAATCCCACTTGGGGGAACCTCAACAATTTCTCTTGTGCTCGGTTGTAATTCTAGCCCAACATTCAGCTCTTCGCCCATTTGATAAACGCCAGGAGCTTTCTCCTCATATTTTGGAAGTTCAACAAATACAGGAATTTTCTTGTTAATTTGTTTAATTCCTCGTTTAAAATCTTTGAACAATTGTCTGCGCGTAAAACGCAAAAAGCGCCCTGTCAAAGCCTTTTCTTTCTGAGCCAAAAACTCAAAAAGGACCTCTGAGTCTTTTATAAGCTTACCTTTAACCTTTAATCGGATCATTGACTCTGTGTCTTCTAACAATGTTCTCTCTTCCATAATCCCTCCTAAAAAACTATATCATCCTCCAGGATCTCTTCTTTTTGCTCCTCTCTTTTTTTCAATTTGTCAGATTTTTTAATATAATAACCTTCAGGTGCAAAAAAACCAAAACTCCCAGATAAAGCCTCAACATCTTCAATCGTCTCAACTTTTGGTATATGATTGATATAAAAATCATCATAAATTCTACCTTTTAAGTGTAAATATCGACACATCTTTGAATCGTAATTTTCATAATAACACTTGTGAACAATAAGCTCATATTTCTCACAATTCTCTTCTTTGTTCGTCTCTAAAAATCTCTCATAAGCTCTTGGAGAACGAAAGTCCAAAATAAAAAACTTGTGTCCAACAACAATACCTTTTAAGTCCTTAATTTCTTCAACTTTTTTATAACAATGCAAAATGATATTACACAAATCGCGGATAAAATTAACAATCTGTTTAGGTCTATTTGTGTCCATTACTAAACTTATATCAGCTTGGCGAGAAGTTGTCCAATAAGCTCGAACTTCCGGTCTAACATAATCCCACATGTAAGCATCAAAAGGAATATGTGCTTCCGTTATAAAAAAAGTTGAACCTGGTGGAAAAAAATCGAAATCATAATTGTCACAATGAAGCCCCAACCTAAAAGGATCGACGTCGTAACTTTCAAAAGCTGGAATTTTGGTCCCTGAGCAATTAATCTTATGATTCGCAAAAACTAGATGATCATAATTTGTTGAAAAGTTATACCCCATCTTGTTATATTCTTCAACCTGTTCATAACTTCGCCAACAGTCTTCCATACCTCGCAACATTTTCGTTACAGCTATTACTGTAGATAATAATGTTTTCCCTGAACCTTCTTCGCCAGCAATCAATATTTTCCCTAAACGGTCAGAAAAATTAATTACATCTTTCAATAATTTTGCCACCTCTCACCTCTCTTTATTTGACTTGTATATTTTTTTTAATTAAAATATCTGAAAAGGAGTTAATCATATGAATGAAACACAATTTGCAAATCACATGCTCAAAACTTTACAAGAAAATATCCAAGATTTTATTTCTTCAGAGCCTGTAATTTCAATCAAAAAACCCTTAAAAGTATCTGAATTTGAAAAATTAAACCTTAACTACGACATCTTAAAAATTGAATGTAAAAAACTAGGAATCAATGTCTCAAAAAGAACTTACAAAAAACAACCATACATCTTTTTTCAATTCTTTAATACTTTATAACCTTTTTATATAGCTCCAATTTGCAAACATATTTTGTATGTCGATTTTTACCAGCAATGTTCAAATTTCCAGTTAAATACATGCATCCCTCTATCTCATCAAAAGCTTGTCTTATTGTTTCCAAAGGAATAAAATCTGGAATCCCCATTTTTCGCATGTTTGGACGCGTAATTTCACTTCGACAAATATATCTATCCTTATATTTCGCATTTGGAAAACCTGTGTTGTATACTTTCATATATTCCTCCTTTGGCCTATCTCGTCAGTATAGCGAGGTCATCCGCCATAGAAAAGAGCAGAGCACAATTTCTGCTCTTTTTTCGATTTTTAGTTAAATTGATTAAATTTCTTGTCAAGTGCGCTATATGCAGAAGGTTTTCGCGCATTCTTTTTACGTTTATATTTAGGATTTCTATATTTGAAAGCCTGCACCTCTTCAACCTTTGCTTGTGCATAACCACGCATAAGGTATTTATCACGCTCACTTAATGTATCAAGAAATTCTTTATTAAACGCAGTATCGCGTCTCTCCTTGTATGACAATTTGTAATATGGGTAGGAGTGGAAAATATCTGTCACTACACCATTTTTTGTTGCAAATACTCTTTGTTTTGGCATTTTATCCCCCTATTTTTTTAGTTTTTTGCTGTTCTTTGAACAAATCATAATAAAGGTTAATTACGTCAATATCACTATATCTGCTCGCAAATAAACGATACTTCTTTCCATTTTCAAGTTCGTAAATAACGCAGATATATGTGCCTTTTTCCTCATCCTTAAATTCAGCATCAACCTCATTTGACGATACCTCTTCAACAAGTTTTTTTGAGACAATGACCTTTTCTATATCTTTCCCACACTTGCGATAAGCACTTAAAAGGTCAAACAGTTCATTTGACTTGTCTGCAAAATCAATTACCTCATCATTGAATAAGCGAACGCGACACACTGAGCGGTTCCCATATCTATTTTTAATCACTTTTAACCCTATGCTCTTAACCATGTCATTCAAATCTTTTCTAACTTTTTCCATATTTTAATTCTCCTTCTTATTGATTTTTTTTGCCTTTTCGCTATAGTTCCGGACCTACAGCTTATTGGCTGGTATGAGAGAGTTGAAAGAGAGGTTTGTGATCAACTCATCCCATTGGTAGTGGGTTACTTTTAAAATTGTTGTAGCCCACATAAACAATCAACCTGTTTGTTCTGCTGAAACAAACTTTGCCTTATTAATTCTGACAGTCTCTTTGCCTGTCCAAAAATAATAAAAGCAATCAGTCTGACGAAAATATAGTAAATTTTTCAAAGTAATTAAAACCGTTTTAACCTTTGATCTATCAACACCTTTAACTCTTTCATAATATGAAATGTTATATTTTTTACCTAAAGGAAACTGCATATTAAACCTCTATTGCAAAAATGTTATTTGCATGACTTGGTAAAAGTTGTTTATATGCATTAACTAAATTTGCTTTAACATAAATTTTACAAGTGTCTGAAAAATCTGAAGAGAAACCCAACATAAGCTCATCACCGTAAATAACAAGTTCTTCAAGACTACTTATATCTTCAAGAAAATTTGGATTCAATATTTCCATAGAAGAATCAATCGTTATTGATTTTAAAGACACATTTGAAGTTAAAGTTGACAAACTTAAAATATTTTCACCATCATTAACAAGAACATCTTTATCTTCAAGTCGAGCAACACATTGAATAATTTGATTATATTGAAGCGTCACCTGAAATACACTTGGAATTTCAAGTTGACTCCCGTCTTCTTTGAAAAATATTCCTGTTTTTCCAGCATCTAACCTTTTGTTTACATAGTTCACTATTTCTTCGCGTGAAATTTCATTGTTGCCTGGATATGGAACACGAACATCTTCCCTAAATTCAATTGAATATGAAGTTGGAATTACAATGGAATCAGAAGCTCCGTAATAACCAACAATTGAATTATCTTCAAAAGAAAAAATAAAATCATTAACATCAGTTTCTTCAAAATTAGGCAAAGGCTTTGTCTGCTCTCCACCGCCTGTTATTGAATAAATATGGCCAGCAATAGTTGGATTAAGTATTTGAGACTCTGCTAAAATATCTTCAAAAACAAAAAATTCACAATTTTCTAAACATGAAGGAAGTTGAACAGCCGTATCTGAACTAAAAAATATACATTTAAGTTTAGAGAATGCCTCTGCGTCTAAGAAAAGCTTTGGATCCGCAATTTTATTTATATGTTTAGGCAAATTCCAAACTGGAACAGCCTTATCATAAAAACAACTTAAAGCAATTGTATCAATCGAATAATCTGAGCCTTCATAATATGTCGACTCTAGCAATTCAATTGTGCATGAAAGACCAGAAACTATTCCTATTGCATAATCAGAAAGAAAATCATAAAGTGAAGCAAAATACTCAGGCTCTCCAAACTCAAAAGACACACGAACGGGAACACCTTTAACTTGATAGCCATCTAAATCATTATCTTGATATGATTGAAACAATGAATTAAGAGTTGAAGTTCCTGTTGTTAATCCAGTAGACACAGCTTTTGAATAAATTACGGTATCTTCGCGAGAATAAGTTTTAGGAATATTTGCAACAGAAGCTGTCATTACTCCGACCGTGTTTCCTGCAAGAGTGTACCCTGTTATTTCTTTTCGAACAAAGCCTATAGGATAAATTCTAGAGGCAAGAGAAGAATAGGTTGTTTTATATTCTTCAAGCAAATTTTCAGGAACATATATTTTGCAGTCGCGAGTAAAAAATCCTAAATATTCAGCCGTATTTTCAACAACAGTATCAGATCGAAGAGTCACAAACTCTAAACTCTCAGGTTCAACAAAACCATCTAGTTTTGTTATATTAGACGGAATATCAATTGATATTACAGATTGTCCATAAAAAGCAGTGCCACCTAAAGTATCAACGACATAATCTGAGCCTTCATAAAATGTTGTTTCTAACTCATCAATTGTTAGATTATAGATATCTTCTCCATACTCACCCAAAAGACCTTCAATATCAACAACGAAAGAACCTACATTATCATATGTTTTTGAAAAATCAAATGAATCGTATGTAACTCTGACTAAATTTGTTTGAAACAATATTGGAGACTCTATTTCTTCAGAATATGAAAATACATAGGCAAGAACATCTTCAGAGGTTGCACACTCAATTGTGTTAACCACTTTTTCTTCAAATGAATAAGATATCGGAATGTTTGTAATTTCAGTATCAGTTCCTTTATACTGAGCTACAACTTTTCCATTAAAAACCCAATCAGAAATCTCGACTTTTTCAACAGGTTCTTCAGGCTCTGTTGGCTGTTCAGTTGTAGAACCAAAGATTGTGTCCCAATGAGTAACCAAGTAGTATAAACCAAAACCAAGAGCGAAAAACATCAATACGGCTAAAATTCCACCTATTATTTTTGTAGTATTATCTCTTTCCACTTTTCACCTCACAACTCGATTGAAAAATTATCATCCAAGTTTAGCTGATTAACGCTTTTTACTGTTTCCGTCTGAGTTAAAATAGGAGAGGTCTCATTCTTTAAATTCCCCCACATAATGCCAAAAACAACTCCACAAATCGACCCAGCAAAAAGCAAAATGATCATGATATAACCAAATACTTTTTTCATTAATCAATCCCCCTTTTAATCATTAAACACTTCAAACGGGGCTGTAACAACCCACCAAATGCCAATAGCTATTTTTTTAATCAGCCACCATAAAGCTTTAAATACAGCTTTTATACATGTCCACAAAAAAGACAAAATCGAAGGCATAAATGGCCACAAAAGCGAAAACAGAAAAATAAAAGCAATAAGCCCAAAAATCATAGCTAAAATACGAAGAAGCCAATCCCACCAATTTGATTGATTATTATCTGGAACATTATCTCCGCTTTGTTTGTTATCAATTACACCTAAATTATAAATCACACCATCAGTCTCAAATTTCAAACGCAAAATTGTAACATCGCCAACTTCTTGGACTTCTTCAAAAGAAAATGTTGAATTAACTAACTGGTAATCACTTTCATAAAATCGCAAAACCCATTCTTTATCACTTAAAGATTGTTTAGTTTCATCTGTTAAATCTTCATTATTAATAAAATTTGAAACTTTCTCAATACGTTGCCACTCATATTTTGTTGCAAACCAACCATGCGCAGAATTCCCAGCAGTATCTACATCACTTAAATTTACCGTTTTATAAATAGGATCACTTTCACTATACCTATGTTTCCCAGTTAAATTAATATGATATGTGACATCTTGATACCAATACGAAACTGTTGCTTCCATTAATTTATCCATATTATAATCAGTAGAAAAAGCAACATAATGACTATCACACTTTTGATTATACAAAGTAAAACCATTAGAATATCTAATATAACCAACATGTTTTGATGTCACCGAAATCGTTTCCGTTTCTTTGCATGCATATGAAATCTCGCCATTAACGGTTGTCGCAATAAATAATTTTTCTACAGGATAAACAACTTCACTAACTTGATTATCTCCAACAGCCACATCGTCAATTAAAGGATCAAATGTTCTAAAAATAGAAGGAATACTATAATATCGTAAAGCCTCATTTTGAACAATAAAATTTTCTACAATATATTTTGATAAAGAATTATTCTTATCTAGTAAAGTCAATTTATAATTTTGAGGAAAAAACGAATCATTTATTGCTGTCGAGATGTTTATACTTGTTGCTACATGTGTTGCAGAAGGTTGATAAACATAGATAAATAATTCTTTATTAACGTTTTCTGCTATTTGAATTACCTGCAACGAATAATCATCTTCAACAACAGGATATTCCTCTATATTGAAATTCGGATCTTTTTGTAAATCAGACAAAACAGTTGAATATGTTTCTTCTGCCGAGGAATTGAAAACAATCTGAGGAGAGATAAATGAGAACAAACAAGCAATGCATAAAAATATTAAAATTATGCTTTGCATTGGAAATCGATATTTCTTTTTAACAGCTCCCATTTTTCTCTCCTCAAAAAATTTACTTGCCAACTACAGTTTCGACAGTTTCTTCAACAACTTCTTCTACAGGAACAAATGCATTTTTTATAGTTTCGCCCCATGATTGCCATTCTGCAACCACTGATTGATCATGTTGCCCAGCGAGAACAAAAGATGTTACAAAGAAAGCAATCACAATGAGCAAAAATACAAGTCCTGCAATCAACCAACCTTTTTGAGATTTTGTCATGTCCGTTTCCCCCTTTTATCTAATTTCTTCTTGAATTCCGGAGTATTTTGATAAAGCATCGCATACTCGAATTCCCCATGTTGTTTCATGGCTTTTTTAAGCCATTTCTCATCACCAGTAAGTGATGCTTTTTTCAAATTATCTTCAGAAACATGATAAGCTCGCTCCAAAGACTGTCTATCACAGCTTAAAGCAAGTTTTTTCTGCTTAATATTAAAAAACGACATATCACACCCCCAAACCATCCTTAAGACCTTTATTAAAGGCTTTTAACAAATCGTGAACGGAAATGAGCATTTTTGTCCATTCGTTTTTGTTTGAATAGTAAACAGTGAAAGGAATCTCAAATTGATTCAGCGCTTCAGTTTTTGTTTTAAGTTCGTCAATTGTTGCACACATATATACTCGATTATTTGACACAACCGCAAATTGCTTATTTTCCATTGTCCTTTCCCCTTTTAAACCCTATTGTTTTTGAATTTTGAAGCGTATATTTCCAGGTCTCGCCATCTCTAAAGTCAACATTGACTTTTATAACCTTTCGGTTCATCTTGTCTTTTGTTGGCCGCGAAGCATAACGCACCTTAATTCCTTCTTTTGCCGAGATCGACTTATTTTGGACCCAAAATCCAACATTGCTAGGAGCAATATCATAATCGACACGATAGTCCTTTGTCTTCCTGTTGTATTTTTCTATCTTGTAAACCGCCATTTTTACCCCCTTTTTATAGACTTTTTACATCTTGATATCTTTATTTTAACGATTTTATCTATAGTTGTCAACTATTTTATGCAAATTTTCTATATTTTTTTTTATTTTTTTAGAAATATTGAAAAAAAAACTAAAATTTTATAGAATTATACAAGGAGGAATAAAAATGAAACTAAGAAACTTACGACAAGAACAAAAAATAAGCCAAACAACAGTAGCCAAAGATTTAAATATGACACAAGAAAAATACAGTCGGATAGAAAACAACATAACCGACCCCGATATTCAAACTTTAATAAAGCTTGCTGACTATTTTCACACAACTATCGACAATCTTCTAGACCACAAAGTGCCTTATCTAATCGACAAAAGCTACTATACCGATGAACAACAAATGCTGATTGACGAGATTGCAAACCTAGATAGAGAACAATGCAGGCTTACAAAGGCCTACATTGATGGACTTAACGAAGGCAAAAGAAGGCAAGAAGAACTACTCAAAAAATTGCGAGGTGAAACATGATTGTCTTATACATATTTTTAATAGGCTGTAGTTGTTTGCTATTTTTCTACATGCCTCAAATATTATGTGGCATGTCATGGCAAACTCTATTGCTTTTGTCTAATGATGAGCAATCGGCAGGCTTAACAGACAAATATACAGAAATTGCACAACTACTCGGAATAGATGTTGGAAATCTTGAAGATTTTGCTATTTCAAACATAATTCTTTCTGTCATTTTTTCAGTATTTGTTTTTGTGATTGTTATCTGTATCATAAAATTGCTAGTAGACAAAGAAAACAGAAAACTACAAGAATACAAAAATTCTAAAGAAAACAAAAACAAATCTGATGACAAAAAAGTTTATTAAAATAAAAGGAGAAAAACATGAGAACATTATTTGATATTTTAGACGAAAAGAAACAATTAATTGAAAAATGCTATGACATTCAACAAGAAGAACTTAAAACCAACGCACCTTTAAAACAACAAAAACGAACATACAAAGAATTTCAAAAACAAATGAAAAAACTTGAAAAAGAAGAAAAAAAATGCCTAAAAAACATGAAAAATAACGCATAAAGGAGAAAAAACATGACATACGAAGAACATATAAAAAACATTTGAACAAATCGAATTTCACAACAATGAAATCAACTTATTAATTAAAGAACACAAAGCCTACATAAAAGGCATAAATGACATGACAAACAGACCTTTCCTATTGATTGATAACACTAAAACAATTGATCACCCTAAAGAAGAAATGAACTATGATTCTTACAAGGGCATAAAAATTACAAAACGAAAAGACAATCGCTGGCAAGCTAGATTTTCCGCAAATGGCGAAAGAAAATATATTTATGGCGCAACTCAAAAAGATTGTTACGAAAATTTAAAACAAATATTTGAAATTAAACAAATAAAAATTGAAAAAACAACAACTTTCTATGATTATTGGAATTATTGGTATTCGCACTACAAAGAACCTTTTTATAAAAAAAGAACTCTACACAACTACACTAGCGTATTTAATAACCAGATAAAACCAAACTTTCCAGACAAAAATATAAAAAACATAACTCCACTTGAAATCAATCTTTTTATAAGCAATCTTAAAGATACAAGGATGAAAGAATTTACCTGTCAATATTTAAGAGAGGTTTTCAAACAAGCTTATCGAGACAAGAAGATTAAATATGATTTTTGGGAGGAAATCAGAAAATATCACCACAAAAGAAAAGAAGGAACAGCTCTATCAATCGAACAAAGAAGAACAATTATTAAAAAAGCAGAAAACACTATTTACGACATTTTTATATTTTACTTATTCACCGGATGCAGACCACAAGAAGGTCTGCTTGTAAAAGTTAGTGATTTTGAAAATGAAATGATGCATGTTCCAGGAACAAAAACTGCCGGTTCTGATAGATGGATTCCGATTTTTAAACCAATAATAAAAATATATGAAAAATATAAAAATTTAAATACAGAAACTCTTTTTGGAATTTCTGACACAACGCTAAAAAGAAGACTTGCAGATTTCAAGAAAATTTGCGGATTTAATTTCAAAACAAAAGACTTAAGAACAACCTTTGCTACAATGTGCGCTGAAAAAGGTATTGCACCAAGAATAATTGCAAAATGGTTAGGCCACACAACAACAAATACAACAAATAAATACTATATAAAAGTCTTAGACAATTTTGAAAAAGAACAAATAAAACTTCTTGACACCAATTTTGACACCACAAAAAAGGAATAGGAAAGGTTACAACAAAAAATCAAGCACAACATTTTGCGCTTGATTAAATATAAAACCACAATATATAGAAAAATTTTTCAAAATTAATTTATAGCGCCCCTGTTAACCGATAGGTCGTAGGTTCGAATCCTACTTGGGGCGCCAGGTGGTGTGTCAATTTGATACACTTTTTTTAGTTAATGCTTTTTGGCATCTTGAGAACCTGCAACCTTCAAGAACCACGCATACTTCCTTTTCGGTTCTTCTAGGTTCGCACTTGGTTCGAATCCTACTTGGGGCGCCAAAATAAGAGTGCAATCAAAGCACTTTTTTTATTTATAAATTGCAAGGCGTTTCAAGAACCTACGAGTGCACTCAAGAGCCGCGCATGCTTCTCTTGACACAGGTTCTTCTAGGTTCGCACTTGATTCGAATCCTACTTGGGGCGCCAGTAAATTAAAGGCATATAGCGATTTTGCGCTTGTGAAAAATTGGACTTGACACTCATTTTGACACTCAAAAATTTAGTAAAAATAAGACAGCCTTCAATTATTCCAACAAAAATAGACAGCAATAAACACGCTGTCTTTTTTATACAAAAATTTCCCCCATGGTCTTTTTTTTGCTAAAAACTCTTGACAAAAAAAATAAACTGTGCTAGAATACAGGTATCAACAGTAAGTCCTATGTAGTGCCGTTATCTAGGTAAGCGTCATGTGTTGGCGTCGCGTAGTAGGCTATTGATAGAGGCGGGGCTTAGCTCCGCCTTTTTAAATATTTTTGGAGGATAAACATTTGAATTGCATTTATATAGACGAATCAGGTTCAATGACTTGTAAGTTTCACGAAACACACCCATATTTTGTAATTTCCATAGTTTTTGTCAAAGACTTAAATTTATTTAAAAGAAGTTATAAATATTTTATAAGAAAATACTACAAAGACTTAAAGGATACAGATTCCGGCAAAATGTTTAAAGAAAATAAATTTTTGGAATTAAAAGGAAGTGAATTTTCATCTGATTTAAAGAAAAAATTTGTAGATTTTTTCAGCAAATCAAATGCATTCAATATATTCTTTATCGTTTTGGATAATAAAAACATAGAAGACAAATATTACAAAAACAATGCTAGGGCATTTAATTACATATTGACCAAGGCATTTAAATATTTTATAAATCAAAAATATCTTCCAAGAAACGAAGAGCTTTTATTACACATTGACGAACGAAACGAAAGACCAGATGCTAAAAAAACATTAGAAGACTATATGTGTACCACCTTAATTTTAGATCAAGAACTTGTTAAAGACATAAAAGTAAAATATTTTGACTCCTCTAATATAAAAGGAGTGCAGATCGCCGATGTTTTTGCAAACATTATATACTCTAATTTAATGACAGGCAACTATAAACAAGAGATTTCATTATTAAAAAACAAAGGAATTTTAAAATGTATTTTTAAATTCCCCAAGTTTCCATCAGATAAAAGATAATGGCAGTATTTCTGGAATATTTATCTTGTTTTGTGGTTATATTATAAATAGGTTAGCATTAAGTCCGACTAAAGTGCTTTAATTTAAAGTAAACAAGATTAGTTCTCTTGTCACAAGGCGGCAACTAACCTAAAAAGTCGAGAGTTTATCTCTCGGCTTTTTTAAAACAAAAGCTAGGCTGTTTTGTATTGCAAAAACAGTCTTTTTTGCCGGAAATTTTTTAAAAAATTTAAACGAAATCTGTCTCAGCGCATTTTAGAAGCCCTTTAGCGAGCCTCTTTAAGCAAAACGCTTTCTTTTCTCTTATCTGAAATCAAATATGCGTCTACTTCTTCTTTTGTATAAGGAGATTTATATAGTTCCTTTTTTATTTCCTCATCTTGCAACAGACCTTTCTCTAAAATCACTGCTTCCTCTATAAAATCTAGACGCATCCGTTTAAGCTCCATCATAGTTTAAAACTCCTTTGTTCTGGAATAGTTTATTCCATATTTCTCAAAATTCATGTGTTTTTCAAGATAATCGATTTGTGCGGTTATGTAATCTGGATAGTTATCAAAATAGTGCTCTGTCATTCCTTCATAATTTGAAGGAATGCTCACGCTGGTTTGCTCCCCACTTTTATAATACAACATCTTGCCTCTTTTGTCAAACTCGCCTGCTCGTAAAATAATTTAAATTTTTACATGTTTTGTCAAAATTATTTAATTTTACTATTGAAATTTGTTTCTAATTTTGATATACTAGTGTCTATGGAGAAAAAAAATGGATTTAACTTACAAACTTGCTAATGTATTAATCGAATACGCACAAAAAAATGCAAATAGAAACGACTTGGATGTTCTGCTTTGGGATAAGTTTGACGAAATGGGTTATGCCTTAAAAGATGTCATGAAAAAAATCAAGCTTATCAGAAATGCTGAAAAATCAAAAGCTGATGCTTGCATAGCTATAGATTCTGCGTTTGTGCATTGGCGAAGATTTAATTCTTACAAAACAGAAAAATAAGGAGAAATTATGGAAGAGACTTTTATCCTTGATATTGAAGCTAGAAATTTAATTTCTTTTACAAAAAACCATCTTAAAGATGAAAACCTTGCCTCTCTTTTGATTGATGAGTTTGAAAGAACAATAACCTCGCATGGCAATATTGGAAAGGATTATTTATATAAAATTGTAAAAAGAATAGACTCTGACGCTTTAAAACACAAAGCAAATCAAGGCGAAAATTCTATTCCTGTTTTGGTAAACAAACAAATTCAAACTGCTTATCAAAAGTTTTGCAATGAAAATTTTAGTGGAAACGAATTTATTTATTGGGGCTGAAACTTTTTCAGCTCTTTTTTCGACAAAATATGCAAATTTGCTTTGATAAAAGACAAATTTTTGATATGATGCTTGCAAAGGAGAAAGAAAAATGAAAAAGTTTTTTAGCGATTTCAAAAAATTTATCACTCGCGGAAACATTTTAGACATGGCTGTCGGCGTTATCACTGGTTCTGCCTTCACTGCCATTGTGACCGCTCTTACAAATGGAATTTTGATGCCTTTTATCAACCTTTTGCTGTCTTTAGGCGGAACAGGGCTGGACTCTGCCTACACTATCTTGAAAGCCGCCTACAACACAGACGGAACAATCGACCTTGCAAACAGCATCTATATTGATTGGGGTGCCTTTATCACTGCTGTTATCAACTTCTTCATTATTGCTCTTACAATCTTTATCATCCTTAGGGTTGTGATGAACGCAAAAGGTTTTATCAACAAAAATCGCCTGTCACCTGAGCTTAAAGCAGAACTCAAGGCAAGAGGAGTAAACCTTAAAGACAAGGAAGCTGTCAAAGCTGAGGTCTTGAAAATAGACGAAGAGAAAAAGGCAAAAGCTGCAAAAGAGGAAGAGGAGAAAAAACAAAATTCAACCGAATATTTGCTTAAAGAAATCCGTGATCTCTTAAAAGAAAACGCGCTTTTAAAACAAGAAAACAAGGAAAAAGCCTCTTCAAAGAAAACCAAAAAAGAACAAGCCGAAGCTTAAGGCAAAAATTTTAGATAAATAAAAAATCAGGAACTATTCTTCCTGATTTTTTGCTTTTATATGATATCTTTTCTTGTCAAAGTCAATGACACCCTCTTTTTTAAGTTTTCCAAGCACAGTTGAAAGAGCGCTTCGCTCAACCGCTAGGTAATTTGCAAGCTCTGTTTTGTTGAATGGAATTTCAAAATAGCTTGAGCCTGCAATTCTGCTCTGTGTTTCAAGATAAGAAAGCACTTTGTCTTTAATGCCTCGCTGAGAAAGGTGTTTGATTTTATCGGTTAAAGCTAAAGACCTTGCGGAAATCATCTTCATCATGTCTTTTGCAAGCATAATATGACAAGGACAATTGTTTGAGCATGGAGAAATAATCTTTTGCCTGTCAAAGCTTGCCACAATCGCTTTTTCTGCTGACACGAGTGCGTCTTTATAGGTGTTTTTGTCAGCATAAGCCTCTTCAAGACCAAAAAAATCGCCAGCCTTGAGATTTAGGATGATTGAAATGTTGCCAAACATGTCTTCATGTTCAACATTCGCCTCTCCTTTTACAATAAGATAGACGCGATTTGCATCGCTGGACTGGTTAATAATCACCTCTCCTTTCTCGTAAGAGGTGATTTCTGCCTTAAAGCAATTTTTCATGCGTGCGATATCTTGGTCGGGACAACCTTTGAAAAGCGCAAGTTTTTTAAGCTCTCTTAAAATTTCCACTCCTTTCCCCTTTTTGTTGCAAAAACAACAAAACTTCTACAAAAAGTATAGTATAATGGTGTTAGAAAGTCAAGTTAATTTTGCCTAAAAAACAAAATCTTGCCTTATTCGAAGGAGGGAAAGTATGAACATTATCAAAAGAAATGGCCAAGAAATGCCTTTTGACCAAAACAAGATCAGAAATGCTATTTCTAAGGCAAACAACTCTGTCGATGCAGGAGTGCGTCACTTGACAGAAAAGGAAATCGACGACATCACAAGCGAGGTCACCGCAAAATGTAAAAAGATTTCAAGAGCTGTCGGCGTGGAAGAAATTCAAGATTTTGTTGAAATGGCGATTATGGCAAAAGGCGCTTTTGAAGTTGCCAAAAACTATATCACCTATCGTTATCGCCGTCAACTTGCAAGGCAGTTTAACAGCACTGACAAAAAGATTTTTGCCATTATTGACGGACAAAATGAGGAAGTTAAACAGGAAAACAGCAACAAAAACCCAACCATAAACAGCGTTCAGCGTGACTATATGGCTGGCGAGGTCAGCAAAGACCTGACAAAGCGATTTTTGCTTCCTGAGCATATTTGGAAAGCGCATGAAGAAGGACTTATTCACTTTCATGATGCTGACTATTTTGCGCAGAGAATGCACAACTGTGACCTTGTAAACCTTGAAGACATGCTTCAAAACGGCACGGTCATTTCAAATGTTTTGATTGAAAAACCACACTCTTTTTCAACCGCTTGCAACATTGCAACTCAAATTGTTGCTCAAGTTGCCTCAAATCAATATGGCGGACAAAGCATAAGTCTTGCTCACCTTGCACCTTTTGTTGATGTAAGCAGACAAAAAATTCGCAAAGATGTGATGGACGAGTTGAAAATTATTGGAAAAGACAAAGATGAAGCTCTGGTCGACCAAATCACTGAAAAAAGAGTTAAGCAAGAAATCAACAAAGGCATTCAAACAATCCAGTATCAAATGATAACACTTATGACAACAAACGGACAAACTCCTTTTGTTACCGAATTTTTGTATCTTGGCGAGGCCAAAAACCAACGCGAAAAAGACGACCTTGCTCTTATTATTGAAGAGACTCTCAAACAACGCTATGAAGGCGTTAAAAATGAAAAAGGCGTGTCAATCACTCCTGCCTTCCCAAAGATTATTTATGTTCTTGAAGAAGACAACATCTACCCTGACAGCAAATACTATTATTTGACAAAGCTGGCTGCAAAATGCACTGCAAAGAGGCTTGTTCCTGACTATATCAGCGAAAAGAAAATGAAAGAGCTCAAAGAAGGCAACTGCTTCCCTGTTATGGGTTGCCGAAGCGCCCTTTCACCTTGGAAAGATGAAAACGGAAACTACAAATTCTACGGCAGATTTAATCAAGGCGTTGTAACAATCAACCTTGTCGATGTTGCACTTTCTTCTGGTGGCGACATGGACAAGTTCTGGAAAATTTTTGACGAAAGACTTGGACTTTGCTATGAAGCGCTTATGGTAAGACACAACCGCCTTAAAGGCACTCTTTCTGATGTTGCACCAATCCTTTGGCAACACGGCGCAATTGCAAGGCTGAAACCAGGCGAAACCATTGACAAACTTTTGTATGGTGGCTATTCAACAATCTCACTTGGCTATGCTGGACTTTATGAATGCGTCAAATATATGACAGGCAAATCACACACTGACCCTGAAGCAACTCCATTTGCTTTAAAGGTTATGCAACACATGAATGATGCAACAAACAAGTGGAAAGCTGAAACAAACATCGGTTTTTCAATCTATGGCACACCTCTTGAAAGCACAACTTACAAATTTGCAAAATGCCTTCAAAAGAGATTTGGCATAATTGAAGGTGTGACAGACAAAAACTATATCACAAACTCATATCATGTTCATGTTTGCGAGCATATCAACGCATTTGACAAACTCAAGTTTGAAAGCCAGTTCCAAGCGCTTTCAACTGGCGGAGCTATCAGCTATGTTGAAGTGCCAAACATGCAAGACAATCTTGAGGCCGTTTTGCAAGTTATGAAATTTATTTACGACAACATCATGTATGCCGAGCTTAACACCAAATCAGACTACTGTCAAGTTTGTGGCTGGGATGGCGAAATCATGGTTGTTGAAGATGACGCAGGCAAACTTGTTTGGGAATGCCCAAAATGCGGAAACCGTGACCAAACAAAAATGAATGTTGCAAGACGAACTTGCGGTTACATTGGAAGCCAATTCTGGAACCAAGGAAGAACGCAAGAGATAAAGGACCGCGTTTTGCACTTATAAGGAAAAATATGAACTACGGAAATATCAAATTTTACGACATTGCAAACGGCGAAGGCGTGAGAACAAGTTTGTTTGTAAGCGGTTGCACTCACCACTGCAAAAACTGCTTTAATCCTGAGACTTGGAGCTTTTCTTACGGCAAGCCTTTCACAGAAGAGACGATTGATGAAATTGTCAAGTCTTTAGAGCCTGACCACATCAATGGACTTTCTCTGCTTGGCGGGGAGCCTATGGAAATTGCAAACCAAAAAGCGCTTCTGCCTTTGACTGAAAAAGTCAAAGCGCTCTACCCAAACAAAACCATTTGGTGCTATAGCGGCTATTTGTTTGAAGACCTGCTCCCTGGCGGAAAGGTTTGCGCGCCTTGGACAAGCGAACTTTTAAAAAACATTGACATTCTTGTTGATGGCGAGTTTGTGGAAAAACTTAAAGACATTTCGCTTCGCTTTAAAGGTTCATCAAATCAACGCGTGATAGACGTTCAAAAAAGTTTGAAAGAAGGGCATGTCGTTTTAAGCCCATATAACGAAAAAAGAAAATAGCTTGGCTGAAAATGCCAAGTTATTTTTTTGCTGATTCACCCTTTTTCGCTTTGAGCAAAGGTTGACAAACTCTGTTTAACCTTGAAAAAATCTTGCCAAGGGTCTTTGTTTTTGATTTTCTTTATCGCCTTTGCCATGGTTATCTCGTTTGGTGCAACTTTGTCAAGCTCGCTCCAAGACAATGGAAAGGAAACCGATGCGCCAGCTCTCGCCCTTAAGGAATATGGACAAACGCAGGTCGCGCCTTTTTTGTTGCGCAAAAAATCCACAAAAATTTTGCCCTTTCTTTCATTTTTTCTGATGTTTGTGGTGAAAAGTTTGGGGTTTTGCCTTTCTAGAAGCTCTGCCACTCCTCTTGCAAAGGCAGAAAAATCTTGATAACCAGATGAAGAACTGAACGGCACCAAAATATGATAGCCTTTGCCACCACTTGTTTTTAAAAAGGCCTTCAGTCCAAGTTGGTCCAGCAATTTTTTAAGCTGACTCACACCTTCTCGCAATTTGTCTAAGCTTAAGTTTTGGTCTGGGTCAAGGTCAAAAGTCATTATGTCAGGCTGTTCTATTTTTGGCAGAGAGCTTGCCCAAATATGAAACTCAATCGTGCCAAGTTGCGCTTGATAGACAACTGAGTCGGCGTTTGGCAGATAAAAATACGGTTCATCTTCATTTTCTATAACAACCGACTTTACAAATTTGCTTTTGGCGTTTGGATGTTTTTTGAAAAACACCTCGCCTATATCGTTATGCGCTCGAATCACGCTGAGCAATCTGTTTTTTAAGTATGGAAACATCTTCTCTTTCACCTTGTCATAATATCGCGCAACTTCAAGCTTTGTTATGCCGTCATTTTTATATACCACTCTGTCTGGATGTGAAATTTTTATTCCGCTTACAAACTCTTCCATTTTTTGCTCCTTAAGCCTCTAGCACAACATCTTTTGCGTCTTTGTCTTCTCTAAGCCCCATAAAAGCGCCCTGTCTGATAATTTTTTCTTTGGTCAGCTCGGCAAACTTTATCTCGGCAACAAGTTTTGGTTTTACAAAAATCACATGCTTTAGGTTTGGCGAGTTGTCAAATGGGCTGGTTTCCACAACAATCTTGTCAAATTTTTTGCGCAAGCTTTTGCGCTCTTCGTCGTCAAAACCTGTGCCAACTTTGCCATAATATGTGAGCAAGCCTTTGTTGTATGCTCCAAGCAAGATTGCGCTGAGCTCTTGGTTTTTGTCGCTCGTTTCAAACCCTCCAATAACAAATTCTTGCTTTTTATAGCACTTGATTTTGAGCCAATCTTCATTGCGCTGTCCGTCATAGAGCGAATTTAAATTTTTTGCTACAATCCCTTCTAGGTTAAGTTTTTTGGCAAGAGCAAAACTTTCTTTGCCTTTATCAATCGCTTGCTGACTAAGCAAAATGTGTGGCGGAAATTTTTTAAAAGTCTCAAGCGCCTTTCGCCTTACTTTAAGTGGTTTTGCACGCAAGTCTTCTCCGTTTAAAGCCAAAATGTCAAAAATGACATAGAAGAGCTGTCCTTTTCCATTTTTTATTGCCTGTTGCAAAAGCGAAAAGTCGCTTCTGCCATTTTCATCAAAAACCACGACTTCGCCGTCAAAGACAGCAGAATTTTCGTTTGCAAAATCAGATAGTTCTGCACAAAGCGATTTAAACTTTTGAGTGAAGTCTTTGTTGTTTCTGCTTTTTAAAATTGCCTTGCCATTTTTCACAAAAGCAAGAGTGCGATAGCCGTCATATTTTATCTCAAACGCCCAATCTTTGCCTTTTGGAATTTTTTCAGACAAAAGCGCAAGTTTGACAGACGCAAAATCAAAAGGATTGCGATTGAGCGATTTCTTCAAAGTTTTTATTGTTTTTTCTTTGTTTTGTGCGCTTTTTTGCGGTTGCGCTTTTTCATAAATTGCCAGCCAGTTGTCGCCTTCCATTTTGACAAAAGCCCAAATGCCTTGAAGCTTTTTGCCAATCAATGCAACTTTAAAACTGCCCTCTTTCAAACCTTTGGACAGTGTCGGTTCGCACTCATAAACGCCGTCGTCCCAAATCTCAACCGTGCCTGCACCATACTGCCCTTTTGGAATGCGACCTTTAAAGCTGATATAGTCAAGCGGATGGTCCTCGACCTTGACAGCAAGGCGCTTGTCTTTATAGTTTTCTGAAAGCCCTTTTGGAATGGCCCAGCTGACAAGAACGCCGTTATGCTCAAGCCTGAAATCATAGTGGTCGCGTCTTGCCCTATGAAATTGAATGACAAATCTTTTTTGACTGCTTTTTTGAACTTTGCCTTCTGGCTCGTCCGTCTTTGAAAAATCACGCTTTTCGTTATATTTTTTAAGCCTCACGCTTTACCTTCCTTTTGCTTTCTTTCTCATTTAAATTTAAGCTTTTTTGCAAAGCCTCCATAAGATTGATAATCTTGCCAGGTGCGCTTTTCTCTTTTTCCGCCACAATGTTGTTGCCAGCAATCTTTGCCTTTATTGCTTTTTTAAGTTTTTTGTTGTATTCATCCTTAAACTCTTGAGGCTTGAAAGCTTTGGTCATTTGGTTGATAAGGTTTATCGCAAGCTCCACTTCAGTTTTGTTTGTCTTTTGCTTTACCTCTTCTGGCGCTTTGACAACCTCGTCATAAAAGAAAAGCGAGCTGGCAAGCATTTTGCCATCTTTTGCCCTGAGAAGCAAAAGCGTCTCCTTTGTGCCTAAAACAGTTTTGGCAATGCCTGCTTTGTTTTCTTTTTCCATGGCTTCAAGAAGCACCGAAAAAGCCTTGTCCGCGCCAAGAGGTTTGACATAAAAAGAGCGGTCAAAATATATCGGGTCAACTTGCGAAAGGTCGACAAATTGTGAAATGGTGATGTTTTTGTCCTTTTCAGTTTTGATTTTTTCAAAGTCTTTGTCTGTAAAAATGACATATTTGCCCTTCTCGTATTGATAGCCTTTGACAATATCTTCATTTTTAACTTCGCGATTGTCACAATCAACGCAAGTCTTTTTGTATTTAACTCGACTCATTGTCTTTTTATCAAGCATGTTGAAGCCGAT
Organism: uncultured Clostridia bacterium; assembly: GCA_944348085.1. Taxonomy (GTDB): domain Bacteria; phylum Bacillota; class Clostridia; order Christensenellales; family UBA1242; genus Caccovivens. Next base: position 16,644 of record CALVMU010000012.1, on the reverse strand, counting down.
GTCGTTGTTTTTTATGCTGGCAACAAGCACAATTGGAATATACACAAGCCCAAAAGTGATTGTACCTTTATATGAATAAGCCATTCTTACTCCTCCAAAGTGAGTTATTGCCTGTTTTTTCGCATAAAATACTTATTGACTTTGCACTTTGTCAAAACAAAATTCTTTTCTTGCCTTTCTTTAGTTTACTTTTTAAAAAAAGTATAATATAATATCGTTATGAAAGAAAATAAGAAAAATATTGATAAAACAATAAGAATTTTTTTAATTCTAACTATTGTGGCCGCTGTTTGTTTGATTGGTGGTATTCCTCTTATCATTTTTGGAGCAACTAAATCTCTATGGCCATTACTTGTGTTAGGAATCGTTTATGTGGTGTTTGGTTTTTATGGAACTCCCATATTGTGGACAAATTATTGGTCGCTCAAAACACAGAAACGCGTAATTGAGGCTGTTATGGAAGAACACTTAACATCGGTAACCGAAATAGCTTCTCAACTTCAAATGCGCGAAAACACAGTTAGAGAATTTATACGCAAATCGATAGGGAACAAATATATTATAGGTTATATTTATGATGGCGTAACTTTAACTCCCAATGAAAAGCAGGCACCAAAGAAAAAGATTGTCCGCTCTGCCTGCCCAAATTGCGGAGGACGGCTTGAGCCTACCGAAACTGGTTATGAATGCCCATACTGTGGAAGCAAGTTTGAAAAAGAATAAAACCGAGACGCAGCTCGGTTTTTTTATTTGAAAAATGCTTTAAAGGCTTTGTAGGTGCTGTAGAGGTCTGCTTTTGAAATCAACTCGTATGGCGCATGCATTGAAATGACTGGCACACCAATATCAATTGTGTCAATGTTAAGCTTGGCAATAAATTTGGATATCGTTCCACCTCCACCAAGGTCAACTCGACCAAGCTCGCCAGTCTGCCAAAGCACACCAGCCTCTTCCATAGCCTTTCTAAGCTCGCCCATAAGCTCAGCCGAGGCATCGTTGCTGTCGCTTTTGCCTTTTGCGCCGTCATATTTCATTATGCAAGTTCCGCAAGAGACCTGCGCCACATTTGTTTTGTCAAAAACGGTTGAATAGTTTGGATCATAAGCACTTGTCACATCAGCTGACAAACATTTTGAGTTTCTTCTGACCTTTCGAGGCGAAGCATTGAAATTGTCACATATTTCATCAATCAAATCTTCAAAAAGTTTGCTTTGCGCGCCAGTGTTGCCCTCGCTTCCGATCTCTTCTTTGTCGACAAGCCAAACCATAACCGTCTCGTCACTTTTGCTTTCAAGAATTGCTCTAAGAGCAGGATAGGCGCAAGATTTATCGTCATGGCCATAGCCTGCAATAAAAGCGCGGTCAAAACCCACCTCTCTTGCTTTGTGCATCGGCACAGCGCTGATTTCACTGCTCATAAAATCGGCATCACTCATGCCAAAGCGACTTTTTAAAATTTCCAAAACATTGTTTTTAAGTTTCTGCTCTTTTTGTTTTTTCGAGGTCTTGCCTCCAACAACAAGATTGAGCTGTTCACCACTGAAAACCTCTCTGAGCTTTTGCTCTTCTTGCCCTTGTGAAAGATGAGGCAAAAGGTCGCTGATATAGAAAATCGGGTCATCCTGATTTTCACCAATAACAAACTCAAACTTTTCGCCATTTGCCTTTACCACAGCGCCATGCAAGGAAAGCGGCGATGTAAGGTATTGATATTTTCGTATTCCACCATAATAATGTGTTTTGAAATAGCACATTCCGCCTTCTTCAAACACTGGATTTGGCTTTAAGTCAAGTCTTGGCGAGTCGATATGCGCACCTATGATTTTCATCCCTGCCTCTTCCAAATTGTTACTGCCAATTTTAAACAAAATAATCTCTTTGTTATGATTTAAAAAATATCTTTTATCGCCCTTTTTGAGCTTTTGACCAAAGTCAAATTGCTTGAACCCGGCTTGCTCTGCCAAGATGACGGCCTCTCGACAAGCCTCTCTTTCAGTTTTTGCCTTGTCCAAAAATTGCATATATTCGCCTGCAAAGTTTTCGGCATCTTTTATCTCTTTTTCTGAAGCAATGTCATAAAAATTTTGTTTTTTGTAAATTAACCCTTCCATAAATCTCCCCTTCTGTTTTTTTGACTTTTTTCAAAAATTTATGCAACAAAAAAGAAAGGTTGTTTTTAAAGTCAACCTTTCTCTTTTTATTATTTCAGTTTTAATTTGGCTTTTTTCAATATTTTTTCTTTGCGCACATTTGCCTTTCTGTCAAACTTTTGTTCAGTTTTCAATAGCGATGGGCTTTTGCGAATCTTGTTTTTGAAGATGCTTTGCTCTTTCAAAAAGCTTCCGTCACCATAAGTTTCTGAAACTATGTTTGAAAACACAAATGCGTTTGGTTCGATTTTCTCAACGATTGCCCTAAGTTCTTCTGTCTGCACATCAGGAATAAGCGAAAGCAGAATTGTTTTCTTTTTCTTTGAGAACATGCCCTCGCCCTCAATGCGAGTGACTCCGCGATGATATTCGTTCAAAAGCGCCTGCGAAATGGTTTCTGCATCATCACAAATGATATAGAAGGCTCGAACTTTTTTGATTTTGTCAAGAATGAAATCGGTCGCCCATGAAGCGATAACTGCAACGATGATAGCGTAGAGTCCTGTGCTAAGACCGCTGGTGATAACAGTCAGTGCAATCACAACAATGTTGATAAACAAAATGCACACGCCTCGTTTGATCTTTGGAAAATATTTGTTTATGATCACCGCCAAAACATCGCTTCCGCCAGTGGAGCCACCATAGCGATATGCAACTCCAACGCCTGCTCCGTAAAGAAATCCACCTATGATTGCAAACAGCAAAACATCATCCGCCTGAGAGGTGATGGCTGGAATTTCAAAAAATTGCATTGCAAGTGTGTAAGTGCCAAGTCCAACCAACGTCAAAACAATAAAGCGCCAACCAAAAAGTTTGAGAGCAAACAAAAATATGATTATGTTGATAACAAGATAGATGATTGATGTTGCAACATTAACGCCAGCCTGCAACAAAAGATTGTGAATAATCTGTGCAAGACCGCTAAGCCCTGTTGGAATAATCGAAGCAGGTTCAAAAAAAGACTTGAAAGAAAATCCTCCAATAATTCCGCCAAGCGCAACCATAAACACTTGCCAAGCAAATCTTAATTTTTCATCTTTTTTAAACTTTGTTTTTATTTTCGCTTTCATACTCAAAAGTGTAACATATTTTATTTTTAAATAAAAGCAATTTAACAATTTTTTTATTTTTTTGACTTGTTTCGACAAAAAAGAGTATAATAGAAATATGAAATGTCTATTTTTGTATAATCCTCAAAGTGGAAAAGGTAAAATTGCAAAGAAAGAAAAATACATAACAAGCTTTCTTGAAAAAACATTTGACAAGCTTGTGGTTTTTCGCACTCAAGCAAAAGGCGATGTGACAAAAGAAATATTAAAAAGTGGCGAGAAGTTTGACACCGTTGTTGTGGCTGGCGGAGACGGCACAATCAGTGAGGCGGTAAATGGAATTATGCACCTTGAGAAAAAGCCAAGTCTTGCCATTTTGCCTTTTGGAACAGTCAACGATGTGGCGCACAGTCTGAAAATTCCAACAAACACCAAAAAAGCACTTAATGTTATCGCCAAAGGCACTGCTAAGCCTCATGATGTTATCAAAGTCAATGACAGCTATGGCATATATGTGTTTGGTGGAGGCGCTTTGACTGAAACAAGTTACAACACCTCTCAAAAAGCAAAGAAAAAGTTTGGACGAGTGGCTTATGGAATGTATGGTCTGAAAAAAATGTTTAAAACCAAAAACAAGTCTCTCACCTTTTCAGTAGATGGCAAAAAGATTTCAAGCAAGGCTTCACTTTTTCTGTTTATAAATTCAAAATTTGTTGCGGGATTTAAGATTGACCCAAACAATGACTATAGCGACCAAAAAGGCTCTTTTGTTTTGATTGAAAGCGACAGCGAAAAAGTCAAACTTTCACAGCTTTTCAAAATTGCAAGGCTTTTCCTATGCGGTTATAAAAATTTTAAAGACAAAATGCTTGTCAAAGCAAAAGCCACCAAAGTCAAAATCGAAAGCTCGGAGCCTTATGATTTCAACCTTGATGGCGAAATTTTCTCAGCAAGTTCAGCCACAATCGAAATTGTGCCTGGGCTTAAAATCATCTCTTATGAAACCAAAACCTGAACTTCTGCTGTCACTGTTATCTTGCCATTCAAAAGAGAGCTGTCCATGCCTTCACAATAGCTTTGATATTTTGTGTCACAGTGATAAGAGCATTCTTCTTTGATTTTTAAAACTTCAGCGTCTTCTTTGCCAAGAAGCTTTTTGGCTTTTGCTTTTGCATTTTCAATGGCAAGAATCAACAAATCGTCATATTTTGATTGATAGTCGCTTAGCTTATAATTGATAGAATCGACTTGAGCGCCAATCTCGATTGCTTTTTCAATGCTTGGCATAAGTTTGTCAAGATTGTCGACTTCATAACACAGGTTTGTGCATGTGCGTGTGCCACTTTTGTTGTTAAAGCCAGCGGTTGTTGCATAAGAAGAAAAATAGCTTATTGACACCTTGTCCTTTTCTATTCCTTCATCTTGAAGCGCCTGAAGAAATTGTTGCAAAAGCTCTTTGTTTTTCTCTTTTGATACCTTTTCGTCAAGGTCAAGGCTTTCAATCTGAACATTTACAATCGCTTGGTCTGCCTCGAAAGATTGTTCAGCCTTTCCAAGCACAAGGATTTTTGAGTTTGTCAAATCTGTGCTCTCTGTGACTGCCTCTTGCACCTGGTTTGTTTCATACTCCACCACTTCTTCAGCGTTTGCAAAAGAAGAGATAAAAATTTGGCTTGTAAGCATTGCAATGATGGCGATTAGAGCAAGTGTCAAAGCTGGCAAAAGTTTTATAATTTTCGTTTTCATTTTTAACCTCCTTGACTTAACATGGCTGATAACGAAAAAAATATTTACACCCGACAAAGAAAGACAAAAAGTGCAAAATTTTGCAGAAAAAGCGGATAAAAACAATAAAAATTTTTAAAATATTTTTTATCAAAGATTTTTCTTTACTTTTTTAGTTTTTTTTGATATTATCTTTATATGACTAGCAAGAAGACAAAAAAAGACTGTAAAAAATTTAAACAAAAATATTTCGACTATTATGACGATGTCAAAGACCCTACTCATAAAATAGTTGATTGGTAAAAGGCAAATGGAAAATAAAAAATTGAATATTGGTATATTTTGCGATTCTTTCTACCCAATGGTAGATGGCGTTGTTCAGGTTGTCGATAACTATGCGCGATATTTAAGCGAGTTTTGCAACGTGACTGTTTTTGTACCAAAAGGTCGCAAAGACTATAAAGATAACTTTCCTTACAAGGTTGTGCGCAGTTCTATCATGCGCGTATTTTTCCTTGACTATGACCTGCCTCTTCCAAAGCTTGACAGCAAATTTAAAAAAGAGCTTAACAGGGCAAATCTTGACATTGTGCACATTCACTCGCCTTTTACAATGGGCAAAATTGGTCTTGACTATGCAAAAAAGCACAAAATCCCTTGCATTGCAACCATGCACAGTCAGTTTAAAAAAGACTTTAAACGCAGTGCCAAAAGTCCTTTCCTCGCTCCAGTCGTCGAGCTGTTGATGACAATCATCAGAGGAGTTTTCAACTCTACAACTGAAAACTGGGCTGTAAATGGCGAGGTTGCAAGAATATTTTATGAAGACTATAAAATAAAGCGTCAACCAATCGTTATGCTGAACGGAACAGATATGCTTCCTTTTGAAGATAAAGAATATCTTTTGTCATTGCGAGAGAAATATCAAATCCAAGACGATGAAAAAGTGCTTTTGTTTGTCGGTCGTCTAAACCTTCTTAAAAACCTAAGCTTTCTTGTAAAAAGTCTGAAAGAGCTTAAGAGCAAAGGCTTTAAGTTTAAAATGCTTTTTGTAGGAACTGGACAAGATGAAGACATCATCAAAAGAGAAGTCAAAAAACTCAAGCTGAATGACTGCGTTCTTTTCCTAGGCAGAATTTCAAACAGAAACGAGCTTGCCGCGCACTACGCCCTTGCAGACCTTTTCACCTTTCCTTCACTTTATGACTGCAGCTCGCTTGTTCAAATTGAGGCAGCAAGTCAAAAGACCCCTGCACTATTTCTTCAAGGTGCAGCAACTGCAGACACAGTGACAGCTGAAGTGAATGGTTATTTGGCGGAAAACTCAACTGAAAAATATGCCGACAAAATCATCGAAATTTTCAGCGATAAAGAAAAATACTTAAAGGTTTGCCAAAATGCATTTGACGATCTGTATTTGCCTTGGCCAAAAGTTGTGAAGAATGCTTTTGATAGATATCAACTTGTGATTGAAGAAAACAAAAAAGCGCTTGAGCAAGCGGCAGCAGAAAAAGCAGAGAAAAAAGCAAGGCGGCTTGAAAATAGGCCTGCAAAATCTGCTGGACGAAAATTAAAAACAAAAACGGCTACGGCAAAAAAATAAAGTTCAAGAAATCCTTGAACTTTTTTTGTAAATTCTGATATATGGGCATTAAAAATTTCCTTCTTGACTTTTTCTTTTATTGTGATATAATAATTTTCCTACAAAGGAGGGAAAAATGGAAACAAGTCAGTATTGCAAAAAAATTCTAGAAAAGGTTTCAGTCGAAAACGATGTTGTTACAATAACCTTATCGAAAAAAGAATTGATAAATCCTGCTTTAAAAGAAAGTATTGAAAACGGCACGTTTCAAACAATGCTAAAAGAAAAATATCAAAATGTTGACAATGCAACTTTAAAATTTGTGTGCAGAGACGATGATGTGTTTTTCAATAGAAATGAAGGCGATGACATTTGGTTTAACGCTGAAGCAATAAAAGCCATCGGTGGAGATCTTTCTTTTTGTGAACTTGTTAATGAGTCTTATTATTATTATAATGATAATAATGGAAGGTTGACTTATTTAAAAAGCCTTCATCAACCCGCTGAATATCATTACACATTTGACGAAGTTTGGCTGGTCCACAAAAATTTATTAAAAATTGCTCGTAAAATAAATAACAGCCAAATAGACTCTAAAGGTAAAATTTATTATTTAAGCCCATTTGAAAAATTTATGATTTGCTTTAAAATTGCGCAGGACTTAACATACAACAATGAGTCTGATAAACAGCGCTCCTTAATTGGAACAATTAAAGGTAAAAAAGGTTGTTGTGCTGGTATTGCAAAAGTTTTTACAGCTTTGCTAAAAGAGGTGGGAATCACATGTGCCTATATGCCTGTCCAATCAAGGATTGAAAGTTATTTCCCCTTCTTTGATAGTCGTAATAAAAACACTTCAACCTATTATATGAACGGATTTCGTGAAAACTACAAGAATTTATCATTTTTCGACAAAGAAATGTCCAATCACAGGTGTAATATTGTGTATTTAGAAGATAAAAAATATGGAATCAATGGAACTTTTGCCGCTGACGCCACTTGGGATAAACCGTTTTTCCCTTATAGGACAAAAGAATTCAATATGTTTTTTGCTCTAGATGGTTTGTTCTGGACAAAGTTTGCAAAGAATATATTAAACTTTGCAAGCAAATGCCCTGGACCAAAGCAACTCCCTTTAGAAAAACGAGAAGAAATTGAATTGAAAATGTTCTACAAATTGGCTGAAGCTTTGAAGTATAATCTTAAAAATAATAATCCAAAAATTTCTTATAACGAGTTATATTGCTTAAACAAAAAAATTGACCAATTATCGTCTTTTGTCAAGCAAGCAGATGTTCCGTTTGGTCTCGTTGTAAATGTTCAAGATAAACTTGGAACTGAAGGTAATCTTGTAGCTGCAACGCCACCTACAAAAACAAAATATGACGAATTTAAAGAAGAGCTTCTTCAAAACTTTAAATGGGCAGAAGAAGACCTTGCAAGACTTGATAGAGCGATAAAAGCGGCCGTTGCACTAGAAGAATTGCCTTTGGCCTCTCCACCTTCTGATTATAAATTCAAAAAGGTAAAAACTATAGCTAATGAATATTTTAATCACATACAAAAGACTTGTAAAGATTACTTTGATGGTTGCGAACAATATGATTTTTAACTCAATGTAAAATAAAAAATGTAAGCTGATGAAGCTTACATTTTTATTTGCAATAAAGTTTTCTTACTATCAAATTGATAAGCCTTGTAGGCAAGATTCGCGTTAAAAACACGATAAGTTTATATGAAAAGCCGACAGTTTTTCTAAGTGGTGGATGTTTTTGTCTGACAATTTTTGCAACAACCTTTGCCACGCTGTCTGGGCCTTTACCCTTCAGCTCGTCTTTTTCAACTTTTTTGATGCTTTTTTCAATCTTTTCTCTCGCTTTTTCATCACTGTCGTCATTTTCAACAATTCGAGAATTTGTAAAATTTGTCTTAACATCTCCAGGCAAAACTGCTGTCACCTTCACGCCTGAAGAGTGAAGCTCGTTTGCCAGCGCTTTTGAAAAGATTTCAATGCCCGCTTTGGTTGCTGAGTAAACAGCTTGAAAAGGCAACGGAATTACCCCTCCCACAGAGGAAATGTTGATAATGCGCCCTTTGCTTTTCTTAAGATATGGAATAAAAATTCGGCAAAGCGAAATCTGCGCAGACAAATTTGTGTCAACAAGTGAATAGATGTTGCCTGAAGAGGCATTTTCAATTGCTCCAGCAATTCCATAGCCTGCGTTGTTTATAAGAAGGTCAATCCTACCCTCTCTGTCAAAGATTTCCTGTGCAATCTCTTCAATTTTGACATAGTCGTTGACATCAACTTTGTAATCTGCAAACCCCTTATCTTCTTTTATCGATCTTGAAAGGTTGTAGATGATGTAATCTTTTTGCAGTCTAAGCCCACATGCTTGTCCAATCCCACTGCTTGCGCCTGTTATGACTGCAACTTTTTTAGTTTTCATCATCTAGCACCCTTGAAGTTGCAACTGCAAGAGCACCGTCACCAATGTGACAAGCCACTGAAAGAGAAAGCGGATCGATGTGAGTGAGAGGAATGTTTGGAAACTCTTTTCTCAATTCTTCAGCAAAAGCTTTTGCTTTGTCTGGGCAATTTGTGTAGGCAACAAACAGACGCATCTGTCCTTTTTCAACAAACTCTTTAAATCTTGTGTTGAAATCTTTTTTGATGGCTTCAATCATTTTTGTCCAAGCAGCCTTTTCATTTAAAACCTTGGCAAATTGATCAAGCTTGCCGCCTTGAATTTGAAGCACTGGTTTGATTTTTAAAAGCGTTCCAATTGCGGCTGCTGCTGGAGTTATGCGGCCACCCTTCTTCAGATATTTTAAGGTTGAAACCATGATATAAATGCTGCTGTTGTTCATGTTTTCTTCAAGACGTTTTTTTATTTCGTCTGCATACAAACCTTTTTTTGCAAGTCTCAATGCATCATAAACCGACTCTTTCAAAGTTACAGAAATTGCATGGTTATCAACAACTTGAACCTTGCCATTAAACTGCTTGGCAAAATTTTTGGCTGTTTCGCATGACATGCTGAGCGCACTTGACATAGGAATATGCACGATTTCATCATAATCCTTTAAAATTGTCTCCCAAAGTTCAACAATGCTTCCAATAGATGGCTGAGATGTTGAGATATCTTCATTTGAAAGCAGTTTTTTATAAAACTCCTCTTGCGTCAAGTTGATATCTTCAAAATATTCCTCTTCGCCAATCATAAATGGCATTGGAATAACAAACAAATTTTTTATTTCTTTCATCTCTTTTTGTGTGATGCCTGAATTGCTATCAGTTACTACTGCTATCTTTTTCATAAACCTTCCTTTTATCTATCAATATGAAATGGGTTTCCATCAAGAAAAGTGCCAAGTGGATGAGAATAACCAAGCTTGCCTGAAGCCTTTCTCATAATGCGCGATTTGTGCTTGCCATAATATGCTCGGCATTTTGGATTGACGCAAATGTATCTTTGAGAGCGGTTGAAATAGCCCATCATCATAAATTTTGCCTTCCCTCCAAATTCATCGAGCAATGGCTCTTCATAAAGAGAGTTTTCATTGCAATAAGGGCATGGCTCGTCGGCTAGCGTGTGTGCATGAAAGCGCTTGGCTGCTTTGTCCCAAGACTTTCCTTTTTGCTGGTTGCCAGCCTTGTCGTTTGCAGATTCTTGTTTTGCCTCCCTCTGGTCTTCACCGCCCTCTCCAGATTCCTCTCCATAAAAATTTGTGTAAGCTTTGTCTAAACTTAGAAAGTCTTTCTCGTCAAACAATCCTTCGCGCGCAGTCCAGCTTTCTGAAGAAATCTCGTCACTAAACATTCTTGACATTTTTAGCACCTCAAAATTTATTATACACAAATTGCGAGCTTTTACAAAATAAAAAAGCGCAATTTATGCGCGATTTTATTTTAGTCAATCCAAAGCACTTTGCCTGTGATGAGAAGTGAAATGATGTCGACAAGCCACATAAATGGAATTCCAATCACAAGAAGCAAAATTCCAAGAACGATGCCAAGCGCATTGCCTTTATCAATTGATCTGATAAGACGATATACATTCCAAATGATGTCTAAAAATGGCAAAGCAAGAATAACTTTAATCCAGAGTGCAAGTCCGTCCATTGCATTGATAAAACTTTTCATAATACCCTCCTTTGATAGAAGTATTATATGCTCAAAAATTTTTTTAGTCAATAAAATTTTGTCGTAATTGAAAATATCTTAAATATTATTGTCAGGCAGTTGACAAAATTTTGCTGCTGTCATTTAAATTATTATTTTGCGTTGACAAGTGGCAAAAAAAAGATTAAAATAAAATAGATCGTCACAAATTGCGATGTCCACGCTGTTTTTTAAAGACGGCGCGAAAACAAAGGCTTGTGTTTTGACGAAGCACAAACCAAAATTAAATATGCGGAAGTGGCGAAATGGCAGACGCGCAGGTTTCAGGTACCTGTGGTAGAAATACCTTGTGAGTTCGACTCTCATCTTCCGCACCATAAGCTTGCTCTTTGTTTGTTATAAGGAGGGAAAATGCTTTTAGATATTGAAGGATTAAAGCAAATTGATGAATTGATCAGAGAAGAATCTTTAAAACTAAAACAGATTCAAAAAACTAAGGCTGAAGCTTTTCAAAACGATACAAACTCCTGGCATGATAACTCATCTTATGACATGGCGATGGAAAGAGAAAATCAAGTTTATGATGAGATTAACAGGCTAAGCAAAATCAAAACGGAAGCTCAGATTGTTGCGCCACACAACATAAAAGGAAAAATTGATGTTGGGGACAAAGTTTTGATCTCAATGGATGATGACAGTTTTATGGTTATTTTAACTGGTAAATTTCTAGCAAATAAAGATCGTGATGAAATAACATTAAATTCTCCTTTAGGAAATGCAATTTATAAAAAAAGTGTGAGCGACGAAATAAAATACAAAGTTGGCAATATATTATATAAGGCTAAGATTGCTCAAATATGTAGCAGATAAAAAGGATTTGCTTGATAAAATTGTTTAAAATTTTTATCACCAATGAAAAAGACTAGCAAAAATTGCTAGTCTTTTTTGACTTCAATCATGCAAGCGGTTGGCGCATCAGTCACTCTGACTTTGTTTGAAATTTCAACCCCTGCAATAACATAAACTTCGTTTCCATCTGCAAGAACAGGCAAAACCTTGCGTTCTCTAAGTGGAATTTTTTTGTCGATAAGATATGATTTTAGTTTTTTGCTTCCGCCACCAAACTTTTCAAAAACATCGCCTTCCTGTCTGAATCTCCAAACGGCTGTTTTTGGCACTTTTCTGAAGTCGATATACAAAACATTTTTGCGTGGAGGACAATCTTTAACTCTTTTGACGATAACCTTTCCAAAACCTTCAACTTCAAACTCGCCACTCTTGAAAGGCTCGTTTAAAATCACTTCTTCCTTATGCTTGTTGACGATTGTGACATAGTCATATTCTTTGATTGCAACAGCGTCAAAAGGAAGTGAAATTCTTTTGCCGTTTTCAAGATTTTTGGCAAGATCCAAAATCATGTCAATGTGTTTTCTTTCAATGTCTTTGGTTATTCCGATAGCCTTGAAGGCTTTAAAAATAATGCGAGTGATGATTGGCTTGTCAAAGAAGAAATAGCTTGTTGGAATTTTTGCCTCATCTCCTTCCACGATAACCGCATCAGCATAGAGTTGTTTGTTGATGTATTCGTCATCTTCGCTGACAGCTTGACCGAAAGACGCAATTGCTTTTACCGCGTTTGGCCAGCGAGTGAGAACCTGTTTCATGACAACATTTCTGATAAAATTGCGGTTGTATGAGGTGTCTGTGTTGGTTTCGTCTTCACGATAGTCTAGGTCGTTCTCATTGATATATGCATTTATCTCTTCCTTTGAAGTGGTCAGCATTGGACGAATATACACATTCTCTCTGATAGGTTCCATGCCCTTTGCGCCTGCCACACCACTGCCACGGAAGATGTGCATCAAAATTGTTTCCGCTTGGTCTTGCATATGATGAGCAAGTGCAATTTTGTCAACCAGTCCTTTTCTCAAAAGTGTTTTAAACACGCCATATCTTGCCTCGCGAGCCGCAGTTTCAATGCTGACATTTTTTTCTTTGGCAAGTTTTGGAGCGTCAACGCGAAATTTGTAAAACCTTACGCCAAGCTCTTTTGCCTTTTCCTTTGCAAAGTCTGCGTCGATATAGCTGTTTTCTCTTATGCCATGGTCAATGTGAATTGCAACAACTTCGATGTCAAATTTTTGTTGATTGGTTGCCAAATAGTGAAAAAGCGCCATAGAGTCACTTCCTCCGCTAAAACCAACGCCGATGACATCACCGGCTGAAATCATTTTTGTTTGCTCAATAAATTTGTCTACGTTTTCAAACATAATCTTGCCCCTTTTTGTCTTTTTATTATACACCATAAAAAAGCAGTAGGCAAGACTAAATTTTAAAAATTTTCAATTTTATATGTTTTTTCTTGATTTTTTCATGCTTTTTTCTTTGTTTTTTTAATTTTATCAAAATATTTTTACAACCACACATGTCATGTCGTCAACTGCATAGCCATTATTGTTTGCAAGCGCCCTTTCAATTATTGCCTCGGCATATTCTTGAGGGTTGGTCGTTTTGATTGTCAAAAGAAAATCGCGATAGTCCTTGTCGCTTCCAAAAGCGTCGTTGACTCCGTCGCTTGAAATCACAATAAAATCTTTTTCAGACAGCACCACCTTTTTTACAAGCGGTTTGGCATCTTGCAAAACACCAATAGGAAGAGCTCCACTTTCAAGAATTTCACAGCCGTCTTCTCTTCTGACAAAAGATGAGGTTGCGCCCATTTTGACAAAATCGGCAATTCCGCTTTTAAGGTCCACCACGCAAATGTCGATGGTGGAAAACATTTCATCCTTTTCAAGATTTAAAAGTTTGTTGACTGATGAGAGAATGATTTCGTTGTCAAAACCTGCTTTATAAAAATTTTCAACAAGCCCAATTGCCGTTTCCGCTTTTTCTCGCGCTTGCTCTCCGCTTCCCATTCCGTCACAGATGGCAAACATAAATTTGTCGCCGTCAAGTCGTTCAATGCTGTGGCAATCACCCGACTGAGAAGAGCCCGACTTGTTTTGAAGAGCTATTCCAAAAATGCAGTCAAATCTTGGAGCAGTCTTCAAGTTGACAGTTGTAAGCCCTGCCCTTGACGAAGGATAGGTCTCAAAAATTGCCATTTTGTTGCCACAAACTTTTGAAACCACAGATTGCAGTTTTGTTTTTTCAACATCCTCATCACGAACGATAAGCGAAGCTATCATCGTTCTGGCATCTTTGTCATAGACAACCGCGTCTGTGCAAGCGATGTTGTTGAAAGCAAGTTCGTCAACAAGCTTTGCCTCTTTGCTGTTGTCAAAGGTCAAAACTGGCTCAACCTCGCCTGCAAGGTCTTTCATAAGTCCTGCAACACCTGAAAGTTGGTCAGATATCAAAAGCTTGCTTGTGTCGACATTGCCAACAAGCTGGCTGTAATTTTTATATTGACTTGTCAGCGTGTTTATCTCGCTTATCAGCATGTTGCCTTTGCCACATCGCGAAGCCAAATAGCTTGGAAGGTCCAAAATGGTTATTCGCCCTTTCTCAAGCGCGATTGTTATCATTTCTTCAAAAACCTTTTTGGTGTCATTTGAAAAGGTTCGATGGCAATGTTTTTCGTCTGGGCAGTTTTTGCAAATGGTTGATTTGATTTCATTATACAGCATTTCTTTGACTTGTTCAGGGCTCATCTCTGATTTTATAAGCCGTTTGAAAACGCTGTTCATTTCAAAAAACACCTCGGACAAATTGTCAAGCCTTCTATGCAAAATTTCTCTGTTGCGATTGATAAGATTTTTGACCGCCAAATTTTGATTGCTTGATGTGAAAAGCGCGCCCACCTCTTGATACCACTTTGCTGGCAAGGCAAAAAAGATGATGCAAGCAATAAGCACTGGCAGTGCTTCAATGATGCCGTATGTATAATAGGTTCTGAAATAAAATCCACAAATAAGTTCGGCTACGACCACGCCAGCAATTGAAAATATGCGATGCTTCGTGCTGAAAATGCCAGCAAACAGAGCCCACAAAATGAGAGGTGCAAAGTAAATTGGATTGTTTGAGGCAATCAGCGTGCCGAGTGCCATAAGTGATGCTACCAAAATGCCTGTTCGCGCCGAGGCAATGTAATTGAATGCCAATATGATGAATGGCGCAAAAAATTTTAAAAATGAGAAGATATAAAAATTGAAATTGTTAAGCCCAGAAGCAAAAGCTACCAGCAAAATTCCAGCGCAAACTATTTCAAAATTTGAAAACTTAAAAGCTGTTCCTCTGAGCAGAAGTGGCTCGAAAAATGTGATTGCCGCATAGCAAAACAAAAGCGCCGTCACCATGTTTACCACAATCAAAGCTGGATTGAGCGAGCCAAGTGCTTGAAAGGTTATACTTGCCGTTTGGCTGACCAAAAGACATAGAAAAAGCTCCCATTTTTTCATTCCTTTTTTGCAAAGAACATGTATGTAGTAAGGAAGCACAAGCACAAACACTGTTACGAGCGAGCAAATTGCAGTTTGAAGCGTTGGATTTGTGCAGATTGTGCCAATAAGATATGCAGGCGACAAAAGCCAAACCTTTTGATTTGCCCAGGCAAGCGCAAACAGCATGGAAAAGGCGAAAGGAAAGATAAGCCCTCCAATTGATGCAAGCGAAAGCACATAAAAAAGTATGATAAAACCCAAAAATTGAGCAAAATAGAAAAGTTTTGTCTTCATAAATTCTCCATGACTAAATTATAAAAAATAGCCATAAAAAAGACATAGTCATATTTTGTCAGACCATGTCACAAATGCTCTCTTTTTGTAGATTTTTTATCTGCTGAGTTTTTTCTTTTCAATAGCCCTCAAAATCGCCTCAACAGTCTTGCCTAAATCGTTGTTTTCAATCACAAGGTCATAATCTTTTTTGTGCGCTCTTTCCATTGGTGCGCGAGAAAGACGAAGCACAATGCTCTCATCGCTTTCACCTCTGTTTTTAAGACGCTTTTTCAGCTCGCTGTCGTCCACTTCCAAAAAGATTGAAAAAATGTCTTCCTTTGAAAAATATTTGCGAAGTTTTTGATTGCCTTTAACATCAATATCACGAATATAGTCGCTTGTTTTGTCCGCTTTCACCTTTTCAAGCTCAGATTTTAATATCCCGCGATACTCTCCATGCACAAGCTCGTATTCAAACAGCTCGCCATTTTTGATTTTGTCTTCAAACTCACCTCTCGTGACAAAAATATAGATTTCACCTTTCTTTTCGTTTGGCCGCATCTGTCGCGTCACTGCCGAACGAAAAACTTTGAAGTTCTTTCTTTTTTTAAGTTCTTCAATCACTGTGTTTTTTCCACTTCCTGAAACACCAGATAAAACAATAAGCATTTGTCAACCTCTTGCTGATATGATAGCAAATAAAATCTAAAAAGTAAAACAATTTGAAAGTCAAAAGAATGAATAGGGCTTACATTTGAAAGAAATTGATGATGCCATAGAGCAGGCTATAGCAAAAACTTTGGCGATACTCTTCTGTTTGCAAAAGGCGCTCCTCTTCTGGATTTGAAAGAAAACCACACTCAACAAGGCAGGCAGGGATTTCTGAATAGTTAAGCACGAAATAGTCTCCAACGCTCACATAGCCTCTTGCATTTTCAAAGCTTTGACTTAGCGAGGTCTGAATGCTTTTTGCAAGCTCAAAGCCAAGGCCAGAACCTTTGGCATAAAAAACTTGAGCGCCATCGCTTGACGGAAGAGGAAAGGCGTTCATGTGCAGGCTTATCATGATGTCTGCTCCGCTGTTGTTGATAATGTTTTTGCGCTTTTCCATTTCGCTTTTCTTCTTGTTTGGCGCGCTTTCATCATAAAGTCCATCCATTGTAGACCTTGTCAGCACAACATCAAAACCAAACTGCTCGCAAAGGCTTTTAAGTTCAAGCGCATATTGCAAATTCAGTTGACTTTCAGTAATACCAGTCTCTTTGCCGACTGTTCCGCCGTCACGCCCCCTAGATGCTATAATAGGACAGTAAGCATAAGCAGTCATGTATTATTCAACACAAAAATCTAG
>CALVMU010000011.1 GCA_944348085.1 uncultured Clostridia bacterium | reverse complement strand
AAGAACATATTAGACTACAAAATCTAACATGTTCTCTCTTTTTTATTTGTTGTCCGTTTTAATCAAACAACATCTATTCTTGCTCATTTTTTTATTTAGAAGCTTTTTGAGAAAAATACTTTGAAATATATTTTTAATTAATCTAATAAATATCAGTATTTTTCCTATTTTAAGTTGTATTTTTTTTATTATTTTGCTAAAATAATAACATGGAATTTGAGGTAAACATTATCAAGTTTCTTCAATCGGGGCTTTCAAATGGCTGGATATCATTTTTTCAAGTGATAACTTTGTTTGGAAGCTGGCTAGGACTTGTGATTGCATTATTTATCATTTTTAGAAAGAAAAAGGTTATGGCAGGGCTTATGCTTGTGACATTTGTTTTTGCTGTTGCAATCAACTTTCTCATCAAAAATTTGGTTTGCAGGCCACGCCCATTTGAAAGTTTTGACTTTATTGTCAACTATGGTGGCGAAGGTGGCTACAGCATGCCTTCAGGCCATAGTGTAAGCGCTGGTATTTTGGCGACTTTTCTGATTGCTTACATTTTCCAAACAAGCAAAAGCAAATCCTTTAGAGCGTGTGGCACAATTTTTATAACCCTTTTTGCGCTTTTGATTGCTTTTTCAAGAATGGTGCTTGGTGTGCATTATTTCACTGATGTCATTGTTGGTCTTGTTGAAGGCGTTGTGTTTGCTTCAATCGCACTGCTTATTTACACATATTATAAATACAAAATGCAAAAGCAGGTTGAAATTTTAATGAAATTTTACAAAGGAGACGATGATGAATAGATTGCTTGTGAAAACCTCTTCAGAAGAAGAGACAATGGCTTTTGCTGAAAAACTTGCCTCTATTTTTCAGAAGGGGGCAGTGATATTGCTTCATGGCGATTTGGGAGCGGGCAAAACTCATTTTGTCAAAGGGCTTGTCAAAGGCTTGGGCTCAAAAGCGGTTGTGACCAGTCCAACTTTCACTCTTTTAAACATTTATGATGACGGCAAATTTCCCATTTATCATTTTGATATGTATCGCCTTGGCTCAAAAGAAGAGGCTGAAGAGCTTGGTTTCAATGAATATTTTCCATCTTCTGATGGGCTTGTGATTGTTGAGTGGCCTGAAAATGTTGAAGGGTTGATAACTTGCGACCACATCAACATTGAAATCAACAAAACAGGAGAGTCTGCTCGTGAAATTATTGTGGGAGGGGGCAAATGATTGCGGTTTGTTCTGCCTTCAAAGAGGCTTTCATTGCTGTTGACCTTGATGGGAAAAAAGATTTTTCGATGGTTGATGCAAATTGTGGACATAGCGAAAAACTATTGCCAGAAATTGCCAAGCTTTTGGACAAAAACGGCCTTTCTATAAAAGACAATGACGAGTTTGCTGTGGTTGTAGGCCCAGGCTCATTTACTGGCCTTAGAATTGGCATTGCGCTTGTGAAAGGGCTTTGCGCAGGTCTTGAAAAAGAGGCAAAAGTCTATCCCATAACCTCTTTTGAGCTTATGGCATATACTTATATCAAACATAACAAGCCAAGGCATGATTTTATCTGCGTGATAAACGCTTTAAGTGGCAAAGTTTTCAAGTGCCAATTTGACTTAAACGGCAACAAAAAAGGTGAGGAAGAACTTGTCTTAGCAGGCGAGGTTTTAAACCAATCGAATGTTGTTGGACTTGAGGAAGAAAATCTCTGCAAAGAGTTGATAAAGATTTCAAGTGAAGACCTTTTAGAGCTTGCGCTTATAAAATCTAAAGGAAAAAAGGCTTTAAAAGCAAGCGAAATTGTGCCTTTATATTTAAGAAAAAGTCAAGCCGAGGATGACCTTGAGCGAAAGAGAAAAAAATCTTAAAAAAATCAAAAAATTTGCTCAAATCATTAGACTTTTTTCTGTTATATTAGTATAATGCTCTCGTGAAGAATAAAAGGAGAAAAATATGAAAAAACCTGTTTATATCAGATGCCCAAGATGTGAACTTAACTATATTCAAAAGAAGGACAAATTTTGCCCAGTTTGCAAAGCGGAAATGGAAGCTAAAAGAGATTACATCGACGATGTTGACCTTGAGCTTTGTCCAATTTGTAAAACAAACTATATTCAACCAGACGAAATTATGTGTGCCAGCTGTTTGAAAGAACATCAAAACGAAGATGGTGAAATTTCAACGGATTGGGAAGACTATGTTGTTCGCGATGACGAAGAAGACATCATGACACCTGAAGATGAAACAGGTGAAATGGCATCAGTCACCGATATCACTCAATCTTCTTTACTTGATGATGACGATATTGCGCCAGACATCGATTTTGACGATGACATGCCTTTTGGCGAAGATTTTGATGAAGACCTTGACGAAGACGAGGAAGAAGACGAGCTTGACGACGATGACGACTTTGATGACGATGACAGCGACGACTATGACGACGATGATGACTATGATGACGATGATGAGTAATCGGCGAGAAAGCGTCAATAATGTCTATAAAAAAAATTAAAAAGCAACAAAACAAAATGATATTCATTTAATTGCAAAATAAAAAAGGGGTTTTAATTAACCCCTTATTTTTTGTTATTTTTGATTTTTATCAGCTTTTTTGCTTTCAGTTTTTTTGCTTGAAGATTTCTTTTCTTTAGCATCGGCAGGTTGTTCAGATTTTGTTGATTTTTTGCCAGCTGATTTTTTGCTTGAAGATTTTTGTTCCTTAACCTCGGCAGGTTGCTCAGATTTTGCTGATTTACTGTTTGCCGTTTTTATTTCATCTTTTATTGCCTTTTGCTCTTGCTTAAGCCTGTATTCTTCTTCATCTGCCACTTCTTTTTCAAGTGAAATGAGGTGCTCAGGAGCAGAAACAACTGCAATTTGTTCTTCAAGGATAGCAAGTTTTTCTTCAATCTTAGCCATGTTTGCAGCGTAAGATTTAAATTCTTTTTCAGTGTCTTTTGTTATCTTGCCTTTATCATTGATTCTTGCTTCTTGAACATAGTTTTTGTGTTGTTCTTCAAGTTGTGTTTTTTCAGATTTCAAGCTTTCTTTTGCTTCAAACAAGTTTTTAAGTTCTTCATCGCGTCTGCGAGCAGCTTCGTTTGCAACAAGACTTTGATCGATTGAAATCTTTCTGTCATATTTTGATTTTTCAATTTTATCTTTCTTCTTGAATTTGATTTTTCTAAGGAAGAAGGCAATTATTGCAACAATCATAGCAACAGCCATAATGATTGAGCCAATCAAAAGCCATGGGCTTGTTGGAGATGTGCTTGGCTCTGTCGTGTCTCCACTGCCTGTGTCGCCGCTATCGCCACTATCGCCTGAATCGCCACTATCCTCTTCAATATAGCTGCTTTGGAACACTGTTTCTTTATATCCTTGAACATTGCTTGCATTGTTAAATTCGGCTTGAGTTGAAGAAGTCAGGTCAATATTTGTGAGTATTGCTGTGCCAAGAGTGTTATGGCAATCTGATGTGATTGAGAAGACAAGTGTTGCGGTTGAGGCTGAGGTGCTGTTTAGATAGATTGTAAAGGTTTGAAGCTCGTCAGATGTCAAGTTTGAAATCACTTCAAATCCATTGATGCTGACTGAAACACCATAACTACATTCATGTTCGTCATCTTCTTCTGCTTTTGCAGCATCTGGGAACATTGTTTGAAGGTCAAAGGTGAGTTTGTAGTAGCTTTCGCTTTCAAAAGAAAGTGAATAAACAGATGTCAGGGTGGCAGTGCTTGGTTTGAATGTTGAAAGCACCAAAAGGTTTAAGTCATTTTCAATGCCGTAAACATTTTCTTTTCCATTTACAATGGCGCCAACTGCATAATCTGAAGAAACTTCTCCGCCATCCAAGGCTTCGTTGATTTTAAATGTATAAGCAGATGTTGTGGTTGAAGTGCTTGCGTCACCTGTAACTTTGTCGTTTTCAAATGAAAGGTAGTAGTCTGAGAAATCGTTTTTGTAATATGCCTGATTGTATTCATCGGCAGTGCTTTTGCTTGCAATCACATTGTCAAGATAAACATATCCTGCAATCTCGTTATCTTCTGTTCCAAGCGATATTTTTACAGTATAGGTGTGGCTCATATTTTCAGCAGAGTGGAAAACAACTGAGAAATTGTTCCAAACGCCTTCACTTGCAATGCCACTTTCTTCAAACAACACAATTCCATTTTCGTCAACGATTTCAACGGTGATTGAAGCTGAGTTTGCAATAAATTTTGATTGAGTGTAGAGGTCAAATGAAACCTTTTGATATTCAGTGCTGAGCGAGAATGAACCAGATGTGATAGATTGATGTGAATTTGTGTGGTTATACATCATATACACATTGTTTGTTTGATTGCTGTTTTGTGGACTGCCTGGATAAATTCCATACCACTGATAACTGCTGTAAAGCTCGTCATACATTGCCTTGTTATACAAATATAGTACGCCTGAAGTGTTGACATCTTCATTGGCTTTTTCAGTTGTAAAGCCAGTTGCAGTAACAGGGTAGTTTTTGTCAGCAGCCTCAGTTTCATTGAAGTATGAGTTGTTTGTGTTTGTTGTTGTGTATGATGAGAAAGTCACTTGATTTGAAGCACTTGAAAAGTCTGAGTAGCTTGCATTTTCAATTTTGATGTTGTCAACAACAACATAGCCAACACTTGGAGAGCTTTCTGAGCCAAATGAAAGTGTGATTGCAAATGATGATTTGTAAAGAGAGTGTCCTTTTACATAAAGCTCAACTGTTTGATAGTTGTTTGTAAAGTTGTTTGTCGTATTGCTTGTGATGCCTGTGCTTTGTCCGCTTTGAAGGGTGTAGTTTGAGCTGTTAAGGTTTTTATGATATGCGTAAATTCCTTGAGTTTCGTCATCGTTCAGTCCAATTTCTTGCGCGCCAAGAGTGAAACCTGCTCCATCAGCAGACACAACTTTGACAGAAGCGGTGATTTTGTAGATCTCGTGAGGGTTGATGTCGATTGGCTTTGATTGCAGAGTTATATATCCGCTTTCATTTGACCACAAAACAAGTGCGTTCTCGTTTGCCTTGTCATTTAAAATGTCATAAGAAAGGTCAAGTCCTGCATAGTTATATCCGCTCTCATTTTCAAAGGCAGTGTTTGGATAGTCATACCTCATGATGCGTGCATGTGCATTTTGGTGATTAGGGTTAACCGTCCAAGAAGGCGCAAGGGTGTCGGAAGAAGTGATGTCATTTTCAAAGTCAAAGTTGAAGCTTTCATCCACCAAAGTGTTATCTTCTTTCAAGAGGGTGGTGACCATAAATTTTGTGCCAGTGCTATCCAAGTCTTCATAGTTGTCTGCAGTATAACCATTGTTTCTTGCTGTGCTGATAAACTCGTTTGCTGAGTATTGATACATCTGCACATTGTCGAAGAATACCACGCCAGTCGAATATTCGTTTTTGTTTGTTCCAAGATAGAAATCAAGGGTTACAGTTTGTTCTTCATCGCCAGTCGCAACAAAGATTTGATAGTTTTTCCATGCTGAATTTGACAAAAACTCATATCCAATTTCAAGAGGGTTGCCATCCTCGTCAACTATTCCTGAAAGATAAGCAGAAGCAGAAACAGTGCTGTCGCCATTTGTGTCAGTTTTGACAGCAAATGAAATTGAATAATAACTGTTTGGGCTTAAAGTGAATTCCTCTGAGCGAAAACCTTTGTTTGCCTGTTGGTTGACAGTGGTGCTTGAAGTTTTTGAATTTATCATCAAAATCTTGTTGTCGCTGCCTAAAGAAGCGCCAGGATTGCTCTCTAGAAAATATACTGTGTTTTGATAATTGCTGAAAGAAGAGTTCGAGCTTCCTGAAGAGCCAGAACCGATATCGATAATCATTCCGTTTGCGCCACTTTCTTCTTCAATTGCGCTCCAAGAGCCAACAACGCCGTCTTCGTCATTGTCATAGGTTGAAGAGATGTCGGCAAATGAAGGATTGGTGATGTTATCACTTGTCACATCTTGGCTGTAGGATGAAATGTAGCTATAGTCTTCTGCGCTTGCAAGTTTGAAAGCAGAAACGCCAAACGACAAAGACAATGGCAAAATTGCCACCATAGCAAAAGGAATTAATTTGGTTTTGTTTGTTTTTTTCTTTATCATGATTTGTCCTTTTAAAAGCTTTATATTCTTTAAATCACTAAACTATTATAATATATTTGTGTTTTCAAATCAAATAATTTTTGCAAAAATATTCATAATATATACATGAAATTTGTTCCAACAGGCAAAAAGAGCATAAGCTCAAACAAAACTTTTGAAAAATTGACTGAAAAAGAGAGACCTTTCGACAAAAAGCAAATCTTTTTGCTTATTTTAAGTGGCGCAGTCATTGGTTTTTTGAATGGCTTTTTTGGAGGTGGTGGCGGAATGGTTTGCGTTCCAATTTTGCAAAGAGTGCTGTCTCTTTCAAGCAAAGAGTCGCATGCCACAGCCATAGCAGTTATCTTTCCACTAAGCTACATATCAGCCTCTGTCTATGTTTTCAACCGAGTGATTGAGTCTGTTCCTTTTTTGACAATAGCGCTTGGCGTGGTTGTTGGTGGAATTCTTGGCGCTTATGTGCTTAAGTTTATGCCACCAAAAGCAGTTCGAATCATCTTTGCGCTTTTGATGCTGGCGGGAGGTGTAAGATTGATTATATGACCATATTTTTGTATCTTCTCTTTGGCTTTATTGCAGGCATTTTTGGCGGACTAGGAATGGGCGGAGGAACACTTCTCATTCCTCTTTTGACCATCTTTTTAGGGCTGGACCAAAAGATGTGCCAAGGCATAAATTTGCTATCATTTTTGATTATGGCTATTTTTTCACTTATCATTCACTATCGCAACGGTTTCGTCAAAACTCGCGGAATTATTTACATAATTTTAAGCGGAATTGTATTTTCTGTTTTGGGCTCAGTTTTAGTGACAATTTTGCCTTCAAAAATATTGAGAATTTGTTTCGGGTTTTTCCTTTGCATCCTTGCCATTATCGAATTTTTTAAGATATTTAAAAATAAAAAGAAAGAAGACAAATAAATATTTAAAATTTTAGTTTACAAATTCTCTGAAATATGCTAAAATACTCTCGAAACGGAGGACATTATGGTAAACAAAGAAAAATGTATTGGATGTGGAACTTGTGTAGCTATTTGCCCAGTTGGAGCTATCAGCTTTGATAAAAACGGCAAGGCTCAAATTGATAAAAACAAGTGCATTCATTGTGGAGCGTGTGAGGCCAGCTGTCCTGTTGAGGCAATAAAACTTGATTAATGTGAGGGTAATGTGGAAAAATTAGCTGTTTTAGAATTGAATGAAAGTTTTTTGAGAGTTTCTATTTACAAAGTAAGCAATGGAAGAATGCAACTTATTTTGGACAAAAGTCAGCGCTTCGACCTTGGCAAAGAAATTGAAGCTGAAGAACTTATCAAACCAAAAACTAGAAATGAACTTTTGAATGTTATCAAAATTTATCGAAAGCTTATCGAAACATATAAAGCGACCAAAATTGTTGCGGTTGCTTCAAAGGTGCTTCTTTCTGCTCGAAATTACAAGGGCTTTGTTGACGAGGTTTACAACAACACAGCCATGACAATTCAAATTTTGTCTGATGAAGAATTTTTGAAAGCAGTTTACAGCTCAGTGGTAAATTCAATTGACAATTCAAAAGGCTTTTTTGCATATGTTGGTGCAGATTTTACTGGAATTGTCAAATACAACAGAAGAACAATGCTTGCAAGCCAAATTGTGCCTTACGGAATTGACAACATTTTAAAAGATGAAAATGGCTCTGCTCGTTCAATTGACGAGATGCAAAAATTGATGACAACCGAGCTTGGCAAGATTGAAATTTTGAAAGAGGTTGACCAAGAAAGCAATTTTGTCGGGTGTGGAGATGCCTTTATTGCCTTTGGAAAGATTGCGAAAAAGATTGCAAGATATCCTCTTGACATTGACAACAACTATGAAGTAAGCAAAGAGGTTATGGGAAAAACTTATGATTTTGTCAAGGGCATTGACTCTGAAAAAATTGGCAAAATCAAAGGAATTGACTTTATTGACAGTGCAAAAATTATCAGCTCACTTGCAATTGTCAAAGCGGTTTACCAAGCAAGTCAGTCAAGTGTGATTGCAGTTTCATCGGCAAATCTTCGCAGTGGAGTTGCAATTGCAAATGTGGTTGTTCCATCACAAGCTCAGTTCAGTGACTTATTGTCAAATTCTCTTGATAATGTTTATGAGTTTTACAAAGACGAAAATTCAATCAACGAATATGTATATCAAATGGCACTTATCCTTTTCAAACAGCTTAAAGTTATGCATAAGTTGCCAAGATTTTATGTAAAACCACTCAGAATTGCAGCATATCTCTATGACTGCGGAAAAATTATCAATTACAACAATATGGAAAAGCATGGCTTTGATGTGATTTTGAACAGTGGAATCTGTGGAGCAACACATAAAGAGCTGTTGGTGGCAGGCTTTGTTTGCATGTGCCAAAATCTTGACAACCTTTCATTAAATGAGTGGATAAGATACAAAGACATCTTAAACGATGAAGACCTTGATGCAGTGAGAAAACTTGGCGTTATTTTAAATCTTGCGCGCGCTCTTAACGCATCAAGAAAGCCAATTATAACAGACATCATCTGCGACATTTTGGGTGATTCAATCATTGTTAAGACAGTTGTTGAAGGAAATGCAGAATTTGAAATTATGGAAGCTATGAAGATTGCTGGCGACTATAAAAAAGTGTTTAAAAAGAGCTTGCAAATCATTTAGTCTTTTTGCAAAAAGAGGTGCTTATGAAGAAATATAAATTTGCAATTGAAATAGGTGGAGCTTACACCAAAATTTATGTTAAAGATTTTGGCATTGTTTTGTGTGAGCCAACTATGGTTGCAGCTGAGGCAAATGCAAATGGCTATGAAATTATTGGCCTTGGACAAAAAGCAAAAGACCTTATGGGCAAAACTGGCGAAAATGTTGAAATTTTCAGCCCTATTGTCAACGGCAAAGTGAGCAACTATCAATATTTGAAAGAACTTTTAAAATATTTCTTCGATAAGCTTGAAATCAGAAAAAAAGGTGAAAACATTATCGCTCTTGTAAATTGCGCAATTTCTCAAGAAGACAAAACGGTGCTTAAAAATCTTCTCAATGAAGTTGGCTTCAGAGAGGTTGGGCTTGTTCCAACGGTGATATGTTCATGTGTTGGAGCGGGCAAAAATATCAGCTCAACCAAAACAAACATGGTGATAAATATCGGTGGTGCAAACACAGACATTGCGGTTATAAACATGAATTCAATCATCAAAGGCGCAACACTTGGACTTGGCGGGAAGGCTGTTGATGTTGCGCTTACCAATTCAATTGCCTACAATCATGGCATTGTGCTTGGGCTTGGTGTAAGCGAAAATCTTAAAATGGAGATTGGCTCTCTTTACAGCAACGACACCTTAAATATGGAAGTAACAGGCATTGATGTTGAAACAAAAATTCCAAAATCATACATCATTTCGTCCAACGATTTGCTTCCAATTTTAGAGCCATTTTACGACGAAATTGTGCGCTCAGCCGATGTGACAATCACTTCACTTCCTCCAGAAATTTCAACTGACATAATCAATAACGGAGTGCTTTTTGTTGGCGGAATGAGCAACATTACAGGTCTTGACAACTATTTGAAACGAGAGTTTAAATATCCTTTCAAGATTTTGCCAGACGCAGAAAACATTTCAATTTTGGGAGCAGGAAAATTGCTTGATGACCCAGAACTTCTTGACAGAATCATTGAAAATTTCTAAAAAAATGCAGAAAAATTGTTAAAAATTGCGCAAAAAACTTAAAAAAATGTTAAATTTTGCAAAATCAAAACAATTTTAAACCAAAAAATTAAAGCCTTGAAGATAAAAATCAAGGCTTTTTTGTTTCGCTTTTTCTTAAACTTTTGCAATTTGGTTACAATTTATTTTGCAATTTTTTTTGATTTTCATTTTTCAAATGCAAAAAATCATGCAAATAAAATAGAGCTATTATTGCAAAAAATGACAAAAAGACTTTAAAAATTCAATTTATCTTCTTTGCGCGCGCAAAGCATGTGATATACAATAGGGGCAGGAGCTTAAAAATGGCAAGAAAAATTGTTTTGACAAGTGGCAAAGGCGGGGTGGGAAAAACCACAATTTGTGCAAACCTTGGAAAAAATTTGGCTAAACTTGGCTTTAGGGTCGTTCTTCTTGATGTTGACATTGGGCTCAACAATCTGGATGTTGTTATGGGGGTTGAAGACCAAGTTGTTTTTGACATAACCGATGTCATCATGGGCAAGTGCAGAGCAAGACAAGCGCTTGTGCAAGACAAGAAGATTTCGTCTTTGTATTGCATGCCGTCAACTCATGCTTACAACAAAGTCAAAATTTTGGGTGAGCATATCAAAAATGTGGTTGACCAACTTGACCAAAACTTTGACTATATTTTGATTGACTGTCCAGCAGGCGTTGAGGCAGGTTTTCATCGCGCTGTTTTTCCAGCCAGCGAGGCAATAATTGTTGTCACTCCACATCTCTCTTCAATTCGTGATGCTGACAAAGTTATCGCGCTTCTAAATGACTATAACATTGGCTATAAAGGTTTGGTCATCAATCGCATGAGGGGAGACATGCTTTTGAACGGCGAGCTTATGGACATTGAAAGCATTGTCAAGGCGCTGGGCTTGCCACTTCTTGGAGTTATTCCTGAAGATGATGCAATTGGCTCTTCATGCTCTCTTGGTGGGCAATGTCAGTCAATAGAAAGCGCAAGAGCTTTCACGCTTTTGAGCGAGAATATTCACAATGGTTCAAAGAAAATTTTTGATTGCACATACAAATATAAAGGGCTGATGGGCTACTTTAAAAGGACAATCAAAAAACGAGTTTAAAAATTTGCACAAAAAACGAGTTTGAAAAAAACAATAAAAAACGAGTAAAAAGCACAACAAAAAACGAGTTTGAAACAGTCAAAATTTGGTTTAGGAGGTTTTTATGGACTATAGAATTTCCAGTCGTCTGACATCAGTTTTGGAGGGCGACAAAATGTTTGACCCTCAGCGAATTTGTCAAATTCTTGAAAAAGAACTTTCGCCAATCATCGAAAATTTTTTAGCGCTGGATGACGGCATCAAGGTGCGATATAAAAAGGAAAACTTTAAAAACATTTTTTTTATTGAGTTTAGCGCTGAACGCATAAAACCAATCGGCTACATTCCATATTGAGATTTTGAAAAACAAAAAAATTGCTGTCAAAATCAAAATTTTTGTCGATTTCAAAAAACAAAAAAACTTGCAAAAATGCAAGTTTTTTTATCATTTACATCAATTCCCAGCCGTCTGAAGTCAGGTGGTATGAGAAGCTTGTTGCAAACTTATATGATTTGATAAAGCTGGTTATCTCGCTTTTGTTGAAGGTTGTGCCAGTTGTTATCTTGGCATTGTCAATCTTGATTGACATTTCAATTGCGCTTGTAAATGGCAAATTCAAATCAATGCTTATTGTGTCGATAACAGCTTTATTTGACTTAGATGCAAGACCGATATTGATGTTCATCTTGTCAAGAACATCGCTGTATGCAATCTCTGCCAAGTTGAGTGTTATGCCATAGTTTTTGCCGCTGTTATTGACTCCAAGCAACACTTTGCTATAGTCAATTGGTGTAGGGCGATTTCTTGACCTTTCAACCGCTTCATTGATTGAGTCCATGATATAGCTGTTAAGGCCAAATCCCCAATCGGCAAGATAATAGACAATGTTTTCAACAAATTCATTTATGCCGAGTTTTACTTTGCGCTCATAGTTTCTGCTTCCAAATGCTTTGCCAATGGTTTCTGTTCGGTGCATATAGATATAGCCACCTTTATAATAAATTTTGAGTTTGCGGTTTTCGCCACCATTGACATCGCCAAATTCATATTTTTCGCTGTCATCATTGTTGATTGCTGTCATTGTTGGAATGTCAAGCTCAACAATAACCATTGGGTCAAGTGGATTTTCAAGCGATAGCATTGCGCTGAATGGCATTGATTTGTTTATGCCTATGATTGAAAGGTCAGCTTGCCCTTCAACCTTAAATTTCTTTTGGTCTGCCATGTTTGCGCCAGCCTTAAGCACATTTTTAAGTGAAGATAAATCCATATATTGATTTAAATCGCTAAATCTGTTTACGCCAGTAAAAGTGTTGAAGGTTAGGTCTAAATCAATTTTGCTTGTGCTTGAAAGGTAGAAATTTTTCAAGTTTATTTTTGAGATTTTGTTGTTTGCAAAATTCAAAACCACTGACATCTCTTTTCCGCTTACGCCCATAATAGAGCTGTCAAAGGTGAGAGTCAAACTGTTTTCAGTGCTTGTGATAGATTTGAGATAGCTTATAAGTGAAAGCATTTCGTCTGCGCCAAGCGATGATGTGTTTTCAAGAGCCGTCATCATGATTGTAAACAGACTTGAAAAATCAACTGAATCAAACATATCTTTTAATGAAGCGTTGACGCCAAGCAGAGGAAGAAGAATGTCTGCAACTTCTGTCATGCTGTCAAAATCCAGCTTTGCTTTGAGTCCGTCAAAATTTACATAGAAGACTTGGTCGAAAAGCCCAGCGCCAATTGCAAGGTCGGCAACGCTAAGAGAAGCGTTGAAGGTAGGATTTTGCCCAAGTGCAAATTGAAGAGAACCGTTTATCGAAGTGGCAGAGCCGTTGTCAAATTTCAAGTTAAACGACATGTTGCCATTGCTATTTTGCATGATGTTTAAGATTGCACTAAGATTTTGTGGCAGGTTGCTCACTGTTGTGTATTCGCTTTCATAGACATTTATATATTCTTCTGACTCAAGTGGAATGAGGATAAGTTTAAGTTTGTCTGAAGTGATTGTCGCTCTTGGAACAAAATTGTTTTTGATGCTTAAGGTTGCGTTGTAGCCTTTATAGTCAAGCACGACCGCATTTTTTGTAATTGAAGAAATCATTGAAAGGTCAAGAGATGATAAGTCAAAATCTTTAATTTGACTTGAAAAATCATTTTGCAAGTTTTCAAGCAGTCCCTTTATATCAAAACCAAAGAAGGTGTCGATGATTGAGAAAAGTTCGTCGAGTGATGCTGCATCAAGTTTCAATCCAAGAGAGCC
This sequence comes from uncultured Clostridia bacterium, assembly GCA_944348085.1. Lineage (GTDB taxonomy): Bacteria > Bacillota > Clostridia > Christensenellales > UBA1242 > Caccovivens. Next base: position 30,205 of record CALVMU010000011.1, on the reverse strand, counting down.
TGTTTTGATGTAAAGATTATACTCTCCTTGGCTGTTTGGCATAAAGATGATATTAAAGCTTTGACTTGCATAGTCTAAGTTCAGTTTTGCCGAAATCATGCCATCTTTATATTTAACATAGCCATAAACAAGCAAATTGTCATAGGTTGCTGTAACATTGATTGAGAAGTTGCCACTTGAAAAATAGTCAATCATGTTGCCGGCAGTCTTTAATAGGTCAGTCACTTGAACAAAGTTTGAGATTATAAAGGAAGGAGGGGTGAGCACTTCTTCACTTCCGCTAAGTGAGAAGTCAAGCACAAAATCTTGAGAATAAGCATTGATAAGCAGTCCGTCATTTGAAGTTATCGCTTCAAATTTAAGTCCACTTGAAAAGGTTGCAACAATGCGGTCTCCGCTTTGAGTTAGCGAAAGCAGTGGGTTTGCATTTGGGTCAGGAGAGAGCAGGTCTTCAATCATTTCAATCAAACTGTTGGAGCTTAAGTCAATGCCGAAATAGTTTTGCATAAAGTCAAACAGCTCTGAAACATCTTCAAGAGGAAGCAATAAATTTATAGCGTTGTTATATAGATAAATATTGTTGTTCTTTATTGTCAAATTAAAAGTTTCGCCTAAAAGTTCAATCTCAGCCATCAGAACAAGACCGTTATTTTGCAGAGCGAGTTTGTATGAGCCTGAAATGGCGATGTCATTTAAGTTAAGACCAAAGGTTCCATAACTTGAAGGGCTGTTCATAATTTCAAGCGCATTGTTCAAAACTGGCAGAAGGGTGGAGAGCTCGGCATATTTGTCTTCTTCAATTTCAATTGTCTCGACAAACTCTTTAGGCTCAAGCGAAAGGCTAAAATCTTGACCACTTATTGAAAGATAAGATAAAACTTGATCTTCAGTTTTAAGTGTGATTTGACCAAAATCTCTTATAACCAAAAGATAGTTGTTGTCAATCTTTCCAAATTTTTCAATGACCGACAAATCAAAATTGCCTAAATTTATATCACCAGGAAGAGAAATGATGTTGTTTGCAAAGAGATTTAAAATGATATCAATCAGTCCATTTGAAAGGCTTACATTCAAAAGTTTTTCTATCACTGAAACAAGTTCGTCAGTTTGAGACAGGTCAAATTTTAGATATATGTTTTGGAAGTCAAAATATATTTTTCCCTCTTGCAAAATAAGTCGCGCATCATTGCCATCAATATCCACCTTGATGATAAAACTTCCATCATCTTTGTTTGAAGAAATTAAAGCAGGATAGGTTTTGCCAGACACAGAAATTTGACCGCTTAGACCGAGAGCGCTTTGGCTGAGTAAGTTTTCGCCAGCATCAATTATTTCAAAAATATAGTCAAGATTTATATATTCTTCTGGCAAAATTGTTGGAATTTCAACACTTTCAGGGTAATTTAAGGTTGCATTGACAGCAAAGGTGGTTTCTCCAAGCGAGGCAGAAGGAAGAGAAACTGACAGTGGACGATATGCTTTGTCGGTGATTATTTGCATTGAGCCAACCACTGGAAGAGTGATGTCTAAAATGTTTTGTCGCTCAAGTTTTGTTTCTTCAAGATTTGAGAACAATGACAAAATCATGTTTAAATCTAATGATGAAATGTCAATACCCATTGAAGACAAGTCGAAATTTAAAAGCGCCAAAATTTGTCCGATTGAAGAAATCAGGTTATTGCTTGAAATTTGAAATTTGTTGTTAAAAGCGCTGGCATAGATTGTTGAATTTTGATATGCAATTGTAACGCTGGTTGTCTGGTCATTGACTGTCAAATCGATATCGGCATTTGCAGACACGCTTTGACTGTTTAACACTGAAAGAGAAATGTCAGCAGAAGCGTTCATTCCTTCAGATTGCAAAGCAAAGGAGATGTCGGCTTCAATTGTAGGGGAATTTGAAATTCTTTCAACAATGTTTGTTATTTGCTGAGGCACAGAGGCTTCGGTGCCTTCGTTTGGCGAAGAGGTTGAAATCAAGATGACTCCATAGGCGGAGGCGATAGAAATAATCAAATACATCAGTGTGTAAGAAATGTATCTTAAAGTTCTTCTCATATTTGCCTCCTTTTAAATTTTTGTCCATTAAATTTTATCAATAAATACTTATTATGTCAATATCAAATCACAACATCGCTTTCAAAGTCAAAGGTTGAAAGCAGAGTTCCAGTGCAGGAATTTCTCATACCATAAGCGACGATTGAATAGTTTTCAAGAACTTCAATTGAAACAAAGTTCCAGTTGCTGTCAATTGTAATCGTCTGCTGTATTGATGTAAACTCAGGGTATGAAGATAAATTACTGGTGTATTTTATTTGTTCAATATAGTTGAGGGCGCTGTAAATTGGGTCTAGCTCAATTGTAAACTGATAAAGCGTTTGTCCATCTTCAGTTTCAATGACGGTCACTTCGTTGCTGTCGTTGAGCACAGTTCGGCTTGAGATAATATAGTTTTGGCAACCACTTGGCAGTCCGCCAGAAAGCGCTTTATACTGCTCGGCAGTGTAGGTATTACTCTGACCGTTCCAAGTTGCGCTATCTTGAGTGATGTTTGTTCCTGCAACTGTGGTTACAGAATTGCTGTTATAAGCCATTTGTGCACGCTCAGCAATATTCATAAACCCAGTGCTTATTGTGATAGATTGATAGATATTGCCGTCAAACTTTTTCTCAGCAAAGATGGTTTGAGTTGCAATGGTTGCAATCTTTCCAGTTGAAGTTACAGTGTATTTGCCTGAATTTGCAAAGTTGTAAAGGGCAAGCTGATAGTTTTCAGAAAGCGTCAAATCGGATGGAGATGTGATTCCATTTTCAAATTTCTCAAGTGCAGAATTTTGAGTGTCAATGGCGCTTTGCTCGATAATAGGGCGCTCAGCAATGGCGCTTTCCCAGTTTATGTTTGAAGATAAAACATTGTTGAAATACCAAGTGCCCAGTCCAACTCCTGTTACCATTCCGCATAGCAAAAGCACGCAAAAGTTGAGCAATCTCTTTTTCCAGGTCAGGTTTGCCTTTCGTTGTTGCTCACGATACTGAATTTCGCGCGATTTCAAAACATTGCGCTCTTGCTTTGTCAGCTGAACATAGCTTTTTTTGGAAGCCTCTTTTCTCTTTTTGGCTGTCGTAAACTGCTTGGCAATTGCTTTGCTTGCTTTTGAGGTTTTGCTTGCCTTAAAAATTTCGCCACCTTTCCAAATGGTTTTCAAAATTTTTGAAGCCACCAAATGAAGCAGTGAAGTTTTTTGTTTTTCGACGCTTGCTTCTGAAAGGTTTTGATTTTGCTGATTTTCTGTTTCTTCTTTTTGAGAAGATGAAAGCAAGCTCTCGTCAATGGCAACGGAAAGAAAAGACTTCTGTTTTATAAAGCCAACAACTTTTCTTTTTTCTTGTCCGTCAAAAAACACAGCACCTGACGATGCGCTAGAAGGATTATTCGGTTCAAATTCTTCGCTAGGCGAAGTTGTTTTCAAATCTGACATTTACCACTCTCTATCATTGCCTAAAAACAGGGTGGTCATCATGGAAATAGTTTTTAGGCGGTTGTATATTTTTACATATCTTGCGATACAAATTGAATTTAAAATTGAAGAGATTTTTCATCTCTTTGATAAGTATAATACAAAAATATAGTTATGTCAATAAGAGAATAAAAAAAATCGCGAAAAATTGACAAAATTTGAATGTGAAAAAAGTTTAAAATTTTTGTATAAATATGCAAATTTTAGTTGATTTATGCAGAAATATGTTGTATAATGAAGATACTTACCAAACGAAATAATAAAAAGGAAGAGTTTATGAGTCAAGAAAGAATTGTAGATTTTATTGATTTTTTCAAAAAAAATTATGCTATAAATCGTTATGAAGATGAAAGTCTTAGCACTGAAGACAAGCTTTATTTGCTTGGCTCTCTTTCTAGTTTTAGCGGTCAAGAGGGACAAACCGAAGAAGACTGTTTGAATGCTATAAAGGCGCAAGACAAATATAAAGATTATTTTAACATAACAAAAAATATCGAAATGCCAAATCTCAATTCAGCTCTTGCAGAAGCGATTGAAAGTTTTATTGAAAGTGATGTTGAAGGCAAAAGAGGCATTGAATATTCTGACAAAAAACAAGCTCTTTCAGCAGATGGAGAACTCTTCAATGAAGAGACAATTAAGTGCTTATGTGAGGGGAAGGGGCTCAACATAGCCGATGTCAAAAAACTTCTTGCTCCACAACTTGACAAATATTTGAAAGACAAGATGGCATATTTTAAAATTGCAATGCAAAACATGCATGGTCTTTATAGTTATGCTGGAATTGAAAAATAATTTGAAAAAAATGCTGAAAAATGCTTGACATTAGGTAAAAGTTTATATAAAATAATAAGCGTCTTAAACAATAAGGCGTTTTTTGTCTGTATTAGCCCCACAGCCATAAAATGTGCCAATTTGACAAGACAGAAATTTTGGAGGAAATATAAATGAAAACTTTTATGGCAAAACCAGCGGACGTTGAAAGAAAATGGTTCGTTGTTGACGCAGCTGGAATCCCTCTTGGAAGAGTGGCTTCACAAGTTGCTGATATTTTAACAGGAAAAAACAAGCCATCATACACTCCACACATCGATAATGGCGACTTTGTTATTGTTTTAAACTCTGACAAAATCGTGCTCACTGGCAAAAAGGCTGTGGACAAAAAACTTAGATGGCATACAGGTTATGTTGGTGGACTTAAAGAAGTTCAATACGGAACTCTTATGGAAAAGAACTCACCAAGAGCAGTTGAGAAGGCGGTTAAAGGCATGCTTCCAAAAACATCTCTTGGAAGAAAACAAATCACAAGACTTCATGTTTACAAAACAGCAGAACACAATCACCAAGCACAAAAACCAGAAACGGTTGAGTTAAAAGGAGCTAGAGGCTAATGGCAGAGAAGAAAACAAACAAAAACAGTCAAATCATTGCGACTGGCAGAAGAAAAAAATCAATCGCTAGAGTCAGACTTTTCCCAGGAACAGGCAAATGCACTGTTAACGGAAGAGAAATGGGTGAATATCTTCAAAGAGATACTCTTCTTTTAGTTGCTCGTCAACCATTTGAAATCACAGAAACTGGTGATAAATATGACGCTGTTATTCGCGTTGTTGGCGGTGGCGTTTCAGGACAAGCTGGTGCTATCTGTCACGGACTTGCAAGAGCTCTTGTAAAAGCAAACGAAACATTTAAGAAAGAGCTTAAAGACGCTGGACTTCTTACTCGTGACCCAAGAATGAAAGAAAGAAAGAAATACGGTCTCAAAAAAGCAAGAAAAGCACCTCAATTCTCAAAGAGATAATCAAAATCAGCAGGCAAGAGCCTGCTTTTTTGTTTTTATGCCGTTTTTTATGTCAAAACAGTTTTTAAAATAGGGCTGTTGTGATATAATAATTTTATGGCAAAAAGTATGAAAAGTTTTGATATTGTGATTATTGGTGGAGGTCCTGCTGGCATTTCAGCTGGCATTTATGCCTCGCGTGCTGGGCGCAAAGTTTTGATTGTTGAAAAATTTGCTTTGGGCGGTCAGCTAAATTTGATTGGTCAAATTGAAAACTATGCTGGTTTCAAATCTATTGACGGCTTTTCGCTTGCTGGCAATTTTGCTGAACATGCAAAATCGGCAGGCTGTCAAAGCGAAAGCGATGAGATTGTGTCAATCAAAAAAACAGCAACAGGCTTTACTCTGAAGGGGGCTTACGCTTCTTACAAGGCAAAAGCTGTCATTTTGGCACAAGGTTGCCATCCAAGACTTTTAAAAATTGAAGGCGAAGAGCAGTTTAAGGGCAGAGGTGTAAGCTATTGCGCTCTTTGCGACGGAAACTTTTTCAGAGGCAAAAATGTTGCAGTGGTTGGCTCAGGCGATTCAGCTTTTTCTGATGCAATCTATCTTGCAAGCATTTGCAAAAAGGTTTATGTGCTGACCAAAGAAGTTTTGAAACTGCATAATTATTCAGAAGATGAGCTTTCAGATAAGAAAAATGTTACAATTTTGAAAGGCGCTGTTTCGAAGAGGATTTTAGGGCAAGACAAGGTGGAAGGACTTGAATACGAAATGGCTGGCAAAACAAACAAGCTTTCAGTTGACGCTGTTTTTGTTGCTATCGGTCGCATTCCTGACACCGAAATGCTTAAAGGCTTGGTTGAACTTGACACAAGTGGCTATGTGCTTGCTGATGAGAACATGCAAACTTCACTTGAAGGAGTTTTTGTTTGTGGTGATGTGCGAAAGGGCAGTCTAAGGCAAATTGCAACCGCTGTTGGCGAAGGTGCAATCGCAGGCACAAACGCAAGCAAATATGTGCTTAAATCAAGCGCCAAAAGAAAGATAAAATAGCATTTTAGGATAAAAAAAGAAGCTTTGATTTTTCAGCTTCTTTTTGTTTTTTATTTGTTTTTTTTCGTTTTTTGCTTGTGTTTGCAAAACTTACATGCACACAATAACGCCTTTTTCAAGGGCATAGTAAGAGCACAATCCTTTTGTTGACAAAATTCTGATTTCTTTGAAATTGTATTTCTTTTCAACCTCAGATTTTATCATTGCAACTTCTTCATCGGCATAGCAATGTGATATGATAAGGCACCTGTCTTTGATGTCTTTGATTTTTTCGCCAATCATTTGAACCATTTTCATGATTGCATTTTTTATTCCGACAGTTTTCTTTGCAATTTTGATTTCGCCGTTGTCAGCCACGCAGATAGGGCGGATGACAAGAGTGGAAGCGATAAGACCTGCAAATTTGCTCATACGGCCATTATTTACAAGATTGTCAAATTTTTGCAGAATGAAAAACAGCTCTTTTTCATCGCGGAACTTTTCAATTTCCTTGCAAATCGTCTGGTAGTCTTTGCCTTCTTTGATAAGCTGAACAAGTTTGTCAACAATCAAAATTTCTGTTCCTGAAACCGCTTTTGAGTCAATGACAAAAACATTGTCTGATTTTTCGTAAGAATTTTTTGCAACCGCAGCAGAGTTGTAACATCCAGAAAGTTTTGAAGTGATTGTCACGATAAAAGTATACTCCGCTCTGTCAAACAGGTCCAAAAAACTTTGTGGAGCAGGGCATGCACTGGAAGATTTTTTTACTTTCTTCATTTCTTCAAGCATTTTTTTGCAGTTGATGTTGTCATCATCGACAAATTCTTTGTCACCGACATTGATGATAAGTGGAACAACAGCAAAACCGATGTTCTTGTCTTTTATATAGTCATTTTTAAGCTCGCTACAGCTGTCTGTTATTATTTGAAATTTCATTTTAAACTCCTTAATATATCACAAGCGCACTGAAATTGACGCTGAAAATTCATATTCATAAATATTATAATACAATACGCAAAAAAAACAAAACAAATTACTATGAAAAGAAAATTCTTTTTCAATTTTTTGTTTTTTCGACAAAATTTTTAATTATTCTTGAGAATGCTTGCTGGTGTTTATAAATTTTGACATGTTTGAAGCCAGTTCTATTTTGCCATAGTGTCTGTTTATTTCTTCAGCAACTTGAGAGAAGTCCTTTTTGCTGTCAAAAAATGAAAGCTGAAGGGCATTTGCGTTTGTCAGAGTTGACGCTCGAAGACGAATTGCGCGCACTGGAAAGTCGTAGTTCCAAATTTTGTCGGCAATCTCCATGGCAAGACTGGCGAGTTCTTTGACAGAATTTGAGGGCTTTATTTTCATGCTTTTGTGCACCTTTTCAAGCTTATTGGTTTTGATTGTAAGTGACAGCGTGCCAGCAACAACTTTGTGTTTGATAAGCCTTGACGAGACCTTTTCAGCCAAAAAATAAACCACTTTTTCAATGTCTTTTCGCTTTATTATGTCTTCAATTGTGGTTGTTCCGTTGCCAACGCTTTTTGGCGGAGGAAGGGCGTAGTAGTCGGCAACTTCGTCAATATTTTCGCCAAGAAGAGCTTTTTTTAAGTTGGTGCCATTTATGCCCATAAGGTGAGAAAGAAAAGCGTCTTCAAGCTTGACAAAGTCGCCAATTGTTTTGACATCAATTGACGAAAACTTTTTCTCAAGCCGTCTTCCAATGCCAACGATTGAGTTTAAAGGCAAGTTATAAGTTATTTTTTTATAATCGTTTTTGCTTATCACTGTTGTATAGTCAGGCTTTCTTAAATCTGAGCCAAGTTTGGCAAAAATCTTTGAAAAAGACACGCCAACCGACACGGTAAAGCCAAACTCTTTTTTGACCTTTTCTCTTATCTCGTCAGCAATTTCCTTGCCTGTCATTTTAAGATATTTCAAGCTGTCAGTCACATCAAGCCAGCACTCGTCAAGCCCAAGTGGCTCGACCAAATTTGTATACTGAAGATAAAGCTGGTGAAGCTTTTCAGATATCTCTTCGTAAAGGTCGTAATGTGGCGGAAGGCAGACAAGGTCAGGGCAGATGGCTTGAGCCTCGCCAATCACTTGTCCAGTTGAAACTCCAAACTTTTTGGCGATTTCATTTTTGGCAAGGATTATGCCTGTTCGCTTTTTGGGATTGCCAGTCACAGCCACAGGCTTGTCTTTAAGCTCGGGTCTGTTTGAACATTCAACTGAAGCGAAAAAATTGTTGACATCAGAATGTAAAATAACCCGCTCTTTCATTTGCCTTTGACCTCCTTTTTATTGTATAATTGCCTTAAAGAAGGATTTTTATGACCAAACAGATATATGATTTTAAAAATTGCTACTGCGACGCTGCATGCTTTGCGCAAGGAGCCAAACCACTGAAATTTTGGCAAAAAGATGAGCTTTTGCTTTTGTATGAATATGTGATTGCAAAAAACTTTACCTCTGGCGTCAAAGAGCTTTGGATTATCAATGATTTTAACCTTGATCTTTCACCGCTTGCTCAAAAATATAGCATGAAAATCAAAAACATTGTCAAAATGGAGAATATTAACGCGCTTGCCTCTTCAATGCTGGTAAATGACGGCGTGGTCATTGAAGTGGACAAACTGGAAGAGCTAGGTGAAAGAGAGGCAAGCGAGATTGTTTCATTTTCGGCAAGGCTGAACCTTCCGCTTCTTGTCCATTTTGGTCAAGACCTTTATTCGCTTGGCGCGCTTGACAAAAAATATAAAGTGCCGCCTGAAAGAGTGCTGGAAGAACTTGGTTTTTTAGACAGAAAGTGCTATCTTTTCGGTTGCAACTATCTTGACAAAGACGCGCTTTCACTTTTTGAGAATTATGAGGTTGAATACATTTTCTCGCCACTTGATGACGGCGAAAATGGCAGAGGCTTTTTAAATTTCAAGCTCTACGAAAACAAAGTTTGCCATTTGGCAAGTCGAGAAGGTGAAATTGACATGACAGGCAATGCAAATTTCTTAAGACTTTCCACAAACAACTTGCTTTCTTCAGCTGAAATGATTGCTTTAAGCTCTTATGGCAGACTTTTGCCTTTTGAAAGCGACGATGACGAAATTTTAAGGCTTTTAAAATCAAAAATCACTCTTCCTTGCGAAAATTTTGCAGAGCTTGAACAAAAGTTTTGCAATTTGCTTGCCGAGAAGCGCGAAAAAAATTAAAATAGACATAAGGAGAAAAAATTTATGGATATCACACTTACACTTGCACAAGAATTTGGACTGAAAGAGGAATACAGCAAAAACCTTATCAGCCTTTTAGATGAAGGTTGCACAATACCTTTTATTGCGCGTTATAGAAAGGAAATGCACGGCACTTGCGACGACCAAACAATCAGAGCCTTTGCTGACAGACTGAAATATCTTCGCAACTTAAACGATGAAAAAGCAAAGGTTGAAAAGGCGATAACCGAGCAAGGCAAATGGACAGACGAAATTGCAAAAGCTCTTGCAGATGCCAAAACTTTGACTGATGTTGAAGACATTTACAGACCTTACAAACCAAAGAGAAAAACAAGAGCGTCTGTTGCTATTGCAAAAGGGCTCGATCCTCTTGCAGACATTTTGTTGATGCAGTCAAAAAGTCATGAAATCAGAAAAGAAGCTGAAAAATTTATCACAGAAGAAGTGCCAACAGTTGACGATGCAATTGCTGGAGCAAAAGACATTGTTGCTGAGCGCATTTCAGACGATGCAGAGCTGAGAAAAGAGCTTAGAGCGCTTATCGAAAACAAGGGCATAATCAAATGTGAACTTATTGAAAATGAAAACAGCTTTACTTATGAGACTTATGCTGGCTTTAAACAAGAAGTCAAAACAATTCCAAGCCATAGAATCCTTGCAATCAACCGCGGAGAAAAAGAAAAGTGCCTTAAGGTTGAAATTGAAGTCAACCGTGAGCTTGCAATGGAGACTATCAACAAATTTTTCAAGAAAAACAATGCTGACACAGATGCGCTTATGGAAGAGGTTATTAATGACAGCTATGACAGACTTTTGTTCCCATCTCTTGAGCGTGAGGCAAGAAGCAACTTGACTGACAGGGCAGATGAGCAGGCTATCAAAATGTTTGAAGTCAACCTCAAGCCTCTTCTTATGGAAGCTCCACTCAAAAACAACATCATTTTGGGGCTTGACCCAGCATATAGAACAGGTTGCAAAATTGCAGTTATCGACACAAACGGCAATGTGCTTGCAACAACTGTTATTTATCCAACTCCACCTCAATCAAAGACTGAGGAGTCTATTGAAAAACTTAAAGCACTGATTGAAAAGTATAAAGTTGATGTCATTTCAATTGGCAACGGAACTGCATCTAAAGAAGCAGAGATTTTTGTTGCCGAACTTATCAAACATGTTTCAAGACCTGTGAGCTATGCAGTTGTAAGCGAGGCTGGCGCTTCAGTTTACTCAGCAAGCAAGCTTGGCGCAGAAGAATTTCCTGACTACGATGTTTCTCTTCGTTCAGCGGTGTCAATCGCACGAAGACTCCAAGACCCACTTGCCGAACTTATCAAAATTGATGTCAAATCAATTGGCGTAGGACAATATCAACACGACATGCCACAAAATCGTTTGACTGAGGTTTTGACTGGTGTGGTTGAAGACTGCGTTAACAGTGTTGGCATTGACTTAAACACAGCCTCTCCAAGCCTTTTGTCTTATGTTTCTGGGCTTAACATGTCAATTGCAAAAAATATTGTCTCTTACAGAGCAAAAGTTAAAGGTATCAAAAACAGAGAAGAGCTTTTATCAGTTCCAAAACTTGGCCCAAAAGCCTATGAGCAGTGTGCAGGCTTCCTTCGCGTTGTTGGTGGAGCTGAAATTTTGGACAACACCGCAGTGCATCCAGAAAGCTACAGTGCAACTCGAAAGCTTTTGAAAATCTTTGATATGACCGAAGAAGATGTTAAAAATGGCAACATTTCATCTCTTCCAAACCTTATTGAACTTAAAGGCGAAGAAAAGGTGGCAAAAGAGTGTGAAATTGGCGTTCCAACTTTAAACGATATCGTCAAAGAGCTTCTTAAACCAGGCAGAGATATTCGTGAAAGCATGCCAAAACCAGTGCTTAGAAGCGATGTTCTGTCAATGGAAGACCTCAAAGAAGGCATGGTTCTCTCTGGCGTTGTGCGAAATGTTATCGACTTTGGTGCTTTCGTCGATATTGGCGTTCATCAAGACGGACTTGTGCATATCAGCCAAATTTCTGACGCCTACATCAAACATCCATCTGAAGTGCTTAAGGTTGGTCAGCGCGTTGATGTCAAAGTGCTGTCAGTTGACCTTCAAAAGAAAAGAATTGCCCTCACGATGAAGGGGATTGACAAAGAATAGCCAAAAGGTGAATAAATGAACAGATGTCCATATTGCAACACAAGTTTTGAAGAGATCAGACAAACTGGTTTTGTTGGATGTGCAAGGTGCTATCAAGAAATTGACGAGCTAAAAACCCTTGTGCATAAGCTTTATAGGGGCAAAAAACATAGAGGCAAAAGGGCAGGAGGTGACAATGGAAGAGTTTGACAGCATTGCCATTTCCTCTCGCATTCGCCTTGCCAGAAATGTGGATGGGCTGAAGTTTTACACCAAACTTGACAGCGATATTGATGCAAACTATATCACAAATGCAGTTATCAAAACCCTCGAGAAATTTGAGGTTTTTTCGCATATAAGGCTGAGCGACTGCACGCTTAACGAGTGCAATGCAATGTTTGAAAAGCATCTTATCAGCCGAGAACTGATTGAAAACAAAGACATCTCTTCGCTTGCAATCAGTGAGGATGAAAAGTTTGTGGTTATGATAAATGAAGAGGACCACATAAGAGAGCAGTGCATGGAAAATGGCTTCAATCTATACAAGCCATATCGCAGACTCTCAAAAATTGATGACGAAATTTTGCGTTCTCTTCCTATCGCATTTGACAGCGAGCTTGGGTTTATCACAGCTTCTCCAAGCAATCTTGGCACAGGTATGCGCGCCTCTGTCATGCTTTTTTTGCCAGCTCTTGAGTGGCAAGGGCAAATGGAAATCATCTATCAATCAGCAAAGGAAGAAGAGCTGACAATTAGAGGAATTTATGGCGAAGGAAGCAGAGCAAAAGGCAGTTTATATCAAATTTCAAATCAAGGCTCACTTGGCTATAGCGAGGATGAGATAATCGACAAAGTCAGCCAGTTTATCTATGAGGTGATTGAAAAAGAAAAGCGTGCAAGAGAGGAAATTTTGCTTCAAGAATATGACAAAGTCAAAGACAAAACTTTGCGAGCTTATGGCATTTTGTCAAATTGCCACAGCCTTGAGGAAGACGAAATGCTCTCTCTTCTTGCAGATGTCAAGTTTGGCGCTTCTCTTGAATTTTTAGATATAAAAGACGACAAAAAGTTTATGAAACTTTTCTATGAGGGGGCTGAGGCAAACCTTAAAGAAATTTTTGATTTTTTTGAAAATAAAAAGGAAAACATACTTAGAGCTGAGTATATATCTAAAGAGGTCAAAAACCTCGTTCAAAGGAGGTAATTATGAATTATCAATCATCTTCTTTTTCCGATAATATCGAAAAAGTTATAAAAAATGCAAGCAAAATTGCACTTCGTTTTGGCTCAAATCTTATTGGAAGTGAGCATATTTTGTATGGACTTACTGCAGTTTCTGACTGCCTTGCAAGCGAAATCTTGGCAGAAGAAGGTGTGACTGAAAGTGCTATGTTCAACTTTTTTGAAGAAAATTCTGATGGCGACATCATCTTTTCAAATGAGGTTGAACTCACACCAAGAACCAAAGACCTTTTCCGCATAGCTCAAGAAATTGCGCTTCAAATGAACCATTCATTTTTGGGAACAGAACATCTTCTGCTCGCGCTTTTGTCGTCGAGTGGCTCGGTTGCATACCGCATTTTGCAAGGGCCTTTTGACATTGACATCGAGGCTATGAGAGGCAAGGTTATAAGAGCCTTGCAAGCAAACAGCGCGCCTCAAAGCGAAGAAAAAGAGGGCAAGACAAACAAGCAGGCAGGAAGCACATTGCCAGAAAAATTGCTCGACATGGGCACAGACATCACCTTGAAGGCCAAAGAGCATAAACTTGACCCAGTTATTGGCAGAGAGGAAGAAATTGAAAGGCTTGTTGAAATCCTTTGCCGAAAGACAAAAAACAACCCAGTTCTTATTGGTGAGGCAGGCGTTGGAAAAACTGCTGTCGTTGAAGGGCTTGCTCAGGCAATTGTTGCAGGTGATGTGCCTGAAATACTTAAAGATAAGGTCATTTATTCGCTTGAAATTGGTGGACTTATGGCAGGAACAAAATATCGTGGAAGCATGGAAGAAAAGCTTAAAGACGCCATTGAAACCATCATTGCAAGCAAAAACATCATTGTCTTTATCGACGAAATTCACACGCTGGCTCAGGCAGGCAGTGAAAAGGGTGAGACAAGCCCTGCCGATATGCTCAAACCATATCTTGCGCGTGGCGAAATGCAAACAATTGGCGCGACAACAACAGATGAATATCGCAAGTTTATTGAGAAAGATAAGGCGCTAGAGAGAAGATTTCAACCAATCATGGTCAATCCGCCATCTGTTGAGCAGACAATTCAAATTTTGAAAGGTCTTAAAGACAGCTATGAGGCGTTCCACAAAATCACCATCACTGATGAGGCAATTGAAGCTGCGGCAGTGCTTTCTGATAGATACATTTCAGACAGAAGCTTGCCAGACAAAGCCATTGACCTTATCGATGAGGCAAGCAGTAAGGCAAAGGTCAATTTTACAGTCAAACCTCAAGAGATAAAAGCGGTTGAAGAGAAAATAAAATCACTTTCGGCAAGTCGAGACGAGGCAAGTTTGCAACGAAACTATGAAAAAGCGGCAAAATTGCAGTCAGAGATTATCAACCTTGAAAATGACCTTAAAAAGAAAAATGAAAAATTCTTTGGAAAGGGCGAAAAAAGTGCGATAAAGTCAATCGGCGCAAACGAAATTGCCGATGTTGTTGCCAAGTGGACTGGCATTCCTGTGACAAAAATCACTGAAAGCGAAAAGGACAGACTTCTTCATCTTGAAGACATTTTGCATAAACGCGTTGTTGGACAAAACGAGGCCGTTTCTGCTGTTGCAAAGGCAATCAGAAGGTCGAGGGTTGGTCTGCAAGACTCAAAACGACCAATTGGCTCATTTCTGTTTATGGGTCAAACAGGTGTTGGCAAAACTGAGCTTTGCAAGGCGATTGCTGAGGCGATGTTTGACGATGAAAACAACATTGTTCGAATTGACATGAGTGAATATATGGAATCGCATTCTGTGTCAAAGCTTATTGGTTCGCCTCCAGGTTATGTAGGATTTGAAGAGGGTGGTCAGCTTACTGAAGCTGTGCGCCGTCATCCATACTCAGTTGTGCTTTTTGATGAGATTGAAAAGGCACATCCAGACATTTTCAATGCTCTTCTTCAAATTCTTGACGATGGCAGACTTACTGACGGACAGGGCAGAACGGTATCCTTTAAAAACACTATCATCATCATGACAAGCAACCTTGGTGCAAACGAGGTGCGTGAGCATCGCAGAAATCTCGGCTTTGGTGGTGATGACAGCGAAGAGATTGACAGCAAAAAGATTTATATGGATGCCCTGAAGCACAAATTTAAGCCAGAATTTATCAATCGAATTGATGTTATTTGTGTGTTCCAGCCTCTTACTCACGAAGACCTTGTCAAAATTGCAAAAATTTTGATTTCAAACATCAACAAACGCCTTAAAGAGAAAAACTTGTCACTCAAAATCACAGAAGACGCACTTGACTATGTGGTTTCAAAAGGTTCCAACACCGAATATGGAGCAAGACCACTGAAAAGGTTTATTCAACAAGAAATTGAAGACAATATTGCAGAAATGATTTTGATGGGCAAACTTAAAAATGAGGGCACAATAATCATCGATGTCAAAGATGATGAACTTTCATTTGAAAATGAATAAAAATCGTCAAAAGAAAGCAAAAACCTCTTGAATTTATTTGGAAAAAATCAAACTATTTGATACAATAAACTTGAAGGAGGAAGATATGAAAATTGATATCTTAGAAAGAGGTGGCTATAAGGCTACAAAGAGAATTAAAACAATTATTGAGGACAAGCTTGCAAAACTTGACAAGTATTTTGATGACGACCCAAGCGCTAAAGTTGTGCTTTACAAAGTTGCAAAACAAGACAAACTTGAAATCACAATTTCAAGCAAAGGATTGCTTTTCAGATGTGAAGTGACAAGCGACAATATGTATAACAACATTGACTATGCTCTTCCAAAACTTGAAAAACAAATTGTGCGAAACAACGAAAAAAGAAAGGACAAAAAGAAGGGCAAAGCAGTCGTTGAATTTCCATTTGAATATTTGGAAGAAGAGCCTGAAGATCTTCCTGCAATCTATAAGACCAAAACTTTTGACCTTGACCCAATGCCTATTGACGAGGCAAGGTTTGCGATTGAAAGACTTGGTCATGATTTCTATGCATTCTTGAACGCAGAAAGCGGAAGAGTCAACATCATCTATCGCAGAAAAGATGGCAAGTTTGGACTTATCGATTTGAAGTATTAAAAAAAAGACCAAAATTTTGGTCTTTTTTTTTGATTTATTGATTTACGCTATTGACAATTTGTCTTTCATAGTTTATTATTGTTCTATACAAAGGAGGAGAAAATGGAAGTATATAAAGTTGTTGTAGCACATGAAAAGAAAGGCGGAAAAATCAAAACAGAAAATTTTTATTTTGACAAACCAAAGGATGCACAAAGCGCGTGCAAATATTTGATACAAGACTATCAAAATGATGAAAGAACAAACACTTATATAGAAAAGGTGAGTCTGTCAGAAAAATCTTTGCTTGCTATTATGAAAGCTAAGAGATTTTTTACAAGCTTTGAAGATTTTAAATTGACCATTGCGATTGAAAGCACTCCAACTATCGTAAGACGATATTATGAAACTGTAATGTCATCAATTGGAAGTGAAGCAGATGAAAATGCTTAAAACTTAGTAGGTTTACTAAGTTTTTTTGTTTTTAATAGGGTGTGCATTGCACAAAAAAAGTGGCAGAGTTAAAAGTGCCACTTTTTTATTTAGTTTGCTTTTTTAAGGTCATCAAGCATTTTAGCATAGTGAGCTTTTTTTCTGTCAGCGCTGTTTTTGTGAATAACATTGTCGCAAGCTGCTTTGTCAAGCAAAGACACAACGTCTTTGTAAGCGACTTCTGCCACTGCAACGTCTTTATTTGCCACTGCAACCTTAAATTTTTTAGCATAGGTTGAAATTTTTGATTTTACTGATTTGTTTTGAAGTGTTTTCTTCTCAATAATTTTTACTCTTTTTTCTGCTGATTTAATGTTTGGCATGATTTTCTCCTTTAAAATGTCTATATAAATATAACACAAACTTTTTGTAAAATCAAGCAAAAATAAATATTTTTTTTAAAATAAAGCAAAATAATTTTATGATTGACCTTATTGACGAGTGTTCTTATGACTTTGAAAGGCTTGGATACAAAAAAGTTAAGGCAAAAAAGTATGATATTGACCTTCTTTCGCTTCATGTTGATAGCGACAAAGAAAGCAAGGAAACTGGCTTTGACAAGGGTGATTATTTTATAATCAACGCGCCACTGCTTCAATATCTTGATGAAGAATGCTTTGACTATGTGTCCATGCTTTTTGAAAAACGACTGAAATTTTTAATCAAAAAATGGCATGTCAAAAAGTCTAAAACTTTGCTTGTTGGGCTTGGCAATCCAGAAATTTGGGCGGACAGATTTGGAGTTGAGGTTTGTCGTCAGTTTGCTCTTGACAAATTTTCAAATGTCAAAAAATTTTGTCCAAATGTCTATTTTGAAACTGGGCTTGCAACTTTTGAAGTTGTCAAAGCTTTGGTGGAAAAATTTGACATCACTTTCATCATCGTTCTTGACGCGCTTTGCACCAGCCATATTTCAAGACTTGGCTGTTCAATCCAGTTGACCACAACAGGCATGACGCCAGGCAGTGGTGTGATTTTTGGAAACAAAAGAATTTGCAAAAAAGAGCTTGGCGTTCCATGTTTTTCAATCGGCGTGCCATTTATGATAAACTCTCGCTCGCTTGGCGCAGAAGAAGAGCTGTTGCTCTGTCCAAAGGATGTTAAAGAAAATGTTCAAAATTTGGGTTACATCATTTCTCATGCGCTTGAGGGCGCGCTTTAAGGAGGCAAGATGAACTATTTTCTTTTTATTCCATTTGGTTTGATTGTTCTTTTTATGCTTCCAATCAAGGCAAAACTGCACTTTTCTTGCAACTTGCTTGAAAGAAGTGGTGCTTTTTCAATTTTTTTGTTCAATTTCAAGCTGATGCATGACCGATTTTGGCTTAAAGGCAAAAAAATTTTATTGCAAAATGAAAAAGAAACAAGCACAGTTGAAATTGGCTTTGACAGCAAGGAAGTCGTTTTTTTAGAGGTCTTTTCACAGGTTTTAAGACGAAAGACAAGGCTTAAAAGTCTCTATCTTTTTTATAACATTGGCACCAGTGATGCCTTTTCATCGGCAATGCTTGGTGGCGCAATAAATTTGGCAGCGCTAATCTTTTTTACCAGCCTTAAAAACACAAGACCAACAGCTTCAATGGGTGTTTATGACACGGTTTCTTACAACAGAGATGTGTTTGAGTTTGCTCTTAAAAGTGGGGCGACAATTTCTTTATTTGACGGGGTATATTCTTTTGTGATTTCGCTCATGATAACAAATAGAATTGTCAAAAGAAAGCTTGAAGACAAACTGAGAAAGGGGGAAGTATGAAATTTGAAGAAGAGGAAAAGTCTATAAACAGCCTTATTGACAGCGCTATGGAAAAAATCAAAACCATTGTTGACTCCAGCACTGTTATTGGCGATGCAATTGTCACTGAAAGCGGAAAAACAATCATCCCGATTTCAAAAGTCAGTGTGGGCTATGTGGTTGGTGGCGGTGAATATGCTGACCTTTCAGCCAGACGAGTTGCCAGACACTTTCCAATGGCTGGTGGTTCAAGTGGCGGGATGAGCGTTGCGCCAGTTGGTTTTTTGGTGGAAAATGATGGCGACATAACCTTTGTCAATGTTGAAAACAAAACGCTTTACCAAACGATTTTAAATATGTTTAACACATTTATGAACAAAGTCAATCAAAAAACTGCCGAAAAAGAGGAAGAGCATGAAACAAAGGGGAGAAAGACAAAATGAAAATGATAAGATTTACCTGTCTGTTTTTTGTTATCATATTTCTTCTAACAGCGGTTTTTGGAGGGATTATCTTTTCGCTCACACCAAAGGTGATGGCAGAGGCATCTTACTTAAGCGCAAAAGCAATGTGCGTTATGGAAGCCTCGTCGAAGAGGGTTTTAAACAGCAAAAACATGGACACAAAACTTGCAATGGCATCAACGACAAAGATTATGACGGCAATCACAGCCATAGAAAATTGTGACGACCTTGACAAAACCTTTGAAATTTCACCGAAGGCAGTTGGCGTGCCAGGCACAAGTTTGTATTTAAGAAAGGGCGAAGTTTTTTCAACGCGTGACCTTTTGTATGGGCTTATGCTTATCTCTGGCAACGACGCCTCTGTGGCAATCGGAGAACATATCAGCGGAACGATTAGCAAATTTGTAGACCTTATGAACAAGACTGCCAAAAAGATAGGCGCAACCAATTCTCATTTTGACAACACGCATGGGCTTGACTCAAAAACTCATTACACAACAGCCTATGACCTTGCACTTATAACAAGCTATGCAATGCAGAACCCAACTTTTAAAGAGATTGTTTCAACCAAAAATGCCAAGATAACAAATGCTGATGGAAAGACCAGATATCTGAAAAACAAAAACAAACTGCTAAACAGCTTTGATGGTTGCAATGGCGTTAAAACTGGGTTCACTGACGATGCGGGGAGATGCCTTGTTTCTTCTGCTGAGCGTGACGGAATGGATGTTGTGTGCGTGGTTCTCAATTGTGGGCCTATGTTTGAAGAATGCTCTAGGTTTATGGAAGAGGCCTTTGCAAGTTACAAACTTTATGACCTGACAAAATTTTATAATCTGCCAAGCGAAATTGCAGTTACAAATGGCAGGCAGGAAAGCGTTAAGATTGGCACCTTTGGCAAGTATCTTTATCCGCTGACTGATAGCGAAAAAGAAAGCGTTCAGATAAAGTATGAACTTGTGAAAAGCCTGGAAGCGCCTATAGAAAAAGGGCAAGAAGTTGGAAAGGTTGAAATTTATGTTGGCAAAGACTTGCATTTCTCTGAAAAAATATTTACAATAGAGAGTGTAAGGAGAAATTCACTCTGGCAAAAACTTTTTGATGTTTTGACCGAGTGGTAAGAAAAAACATGAGATTAAACAAATTTTTGGCGTCAGCCGGCATCGCTTCAAGAAGAAAATGTGACCAGCTTATTGAGCAAGGCCTTGTCTCTGTAAATGGCAAGGTTGTCACTGAGCTTGGAAGCACGATAAACGAGAAAAAAGACAAAGTTTTCTATGAAGGAAGACAGATTATTCTTCCTTCTTCTTTTGTGTATATCAAGCTAAACAAACCAAAGGGCTATGCTTGCACTGCGCATGACGAAAAGGGAAGAAAGACGATTTATGACCTTATCAAAAGCGAGGAAAGGCTTTTTTCGATTGGCAGACTTGACTATGACACTGAAGGGCTTATCATTTTGACCAATGACGGCGATTTTGCAAACAAGGTTGCTCATCCAAAATATGCAATTGAAAAGGAATATCATGTCACAATTGTTGGTCAAATCAAAGAAAGCGAACTTGCAGTTTTAAGAAAGGGCGTTGTGATTGACGGCGAAAGAATGCCTTCTGCAAAAGTGGAATTTTTGTCGACTGATGGCACGGTAACTAAGCTTTCTGTTGTGATTGATGAAGGGATGAACAGACAGGTTCGCAGAATGTTTGAGGCAATTGGCAAAGAGATTAAACTTCTCAAAAGAGTTCGAATTGGACAGGTCAGACTTGGCGGCGTAAAAAGAGGCGACTATAGAGATTTGACAACTGACGAGCTGAACGCTCTTGTGAGGCCAGAGTGAAGATTGCGATAATTGGAGCAGGGGCATCAGGACTGCTAGCTGGTGGATTTTTAAGTCGAGAGCATGATGTGACCATATTTGATAAAAATGAAAAATGTGGCAAAAAGCTTTACATAACTGGCAAAGGCAGATGCAACCTTACAAATGACTGCGACGAGGAAAGGTTTTTGGCAAATGTGGTCAATGGTAAAAAGTTTATGATGTCGTCAATCCATGCTTTTCCGCCAAAACAAATTCGTGAGTTTTTTGAAGAACTTGGTCTGCCTACAAAAGTGGAGCGAGGCGGCAGAGTCTTTCCAGAAAGTGACAAGTCGAGTGATGTGATAAAAGTTTTGCAAAAGTTTTGTCAAAGGTGCAAAATAAAGCTTGGCGAAGATGTGGCCGATATAGATTTTGATAATGATCAAAATTGTTTTAAAATTATAACTGCACAAGGAATATACTATTTTGACAGAGTTATCATTGCGACAGGTGGCAAAAGTTACTCGGCGACGGGAAGCACGGGTGACGGCTATAAATTTGCAAAGAAATTTAGCCACACAATCGTTGAGATAAAACCTGCACTTGTGCCAATTGAGGTGAAAGACAAGTTTATCAAAGATTTGCAAGGCATAACGCTTAAAAATGTGACTTTAAAGGCGACCATAGATGGAAAGAAACTTGAATTTTTTGGAGAACTGCTTTTTACGGATAGAGGTTTGACAGGTCCAATTGCACTTTCTATGTCAAGCTATATAAACAGAGCAGAAAAGGTTGAACTATCGATTGATTTTAAGCCAGCGCTTGATGAAAACAAACTGAAAGAAAGGTGCCTTCGTGATATTGAAGCCAACAAAAACAAGTCGATGTCGACTTTTGCAGGGCTATTCTTTCCAAAGGCGGTCGGCAAAGTGGTGTTGGAGCGCCTTAAAATTGACGGACAAAAGAAAGTTAACTCTTTTACAAGCAAAGAAAGGCAAGATTTTATTGAAATGGCCAAAAACTTTAAACTGAGTTATGGCGGACTTTATCCAATTGAAAGTGCAATCATAACTTCAGGTGGCGTTGACACAAAACAGGTCAATCCAAAAACGATGGAAAGCAAATTGCAGCCAGGACTGCATCTGATTGGCGAAGTGCTTGATGTCGACTGTTTGACAGGAGGCTATAATTTGACGACAGCATTCGCGACGGCTTATGCTTGTGCAAAAAATATGAAATAAATTGTTGTGGCAGGCATTAAAATCGTTGTGGAAAAATAAAAAACGCTTTATAAAAAAAGGAGGCAAATATGTTTCATTTTGTTCAAATTCTTTTAACATTGCCAATAAGAATGTGCTATCCAGCAAAGTTTATTGGAAAAGAAAACATTCCAAAAGGGGCATGCATAATTTCCAGCAACCACACATCAAATTTGGATGCTGTGCTTCTTGCTGTGCATACTTGGGAGAAAAAGTATTATGTTGCAAAAAAAGAACTTTTCAAGAACAAGCTTTTTGGCAGTTTTTTGAAAAGTGTTGGCGCAATCAAGATTGACAGACAGTCAACTGATGTTGGAGCAATCAAAAATTGCATGAAAACTCTTAAAGATGGCAAAAAACTTGTGATTTTTCCTGAGGGCACAAGACATGACAATGAGAATATGGAACTTGGCGAGGTTAAACATGGCGTTGCAATGTTTGCAATCAAGGCAAAAGTTCCAGTTGTTCCAATGTTTATTGCCAAGAAGCCTAAATTTTGGCGCAAAACAACTGTCGTGATAGGTGAACCTTTCAGCCTAGAGCAGTTTTATGGAAAAAAGCTTGACAACGAGACTTTGACAGAGGCAAGTGGGATTATTGCTGAAAAAATGGACGAACTTAGGCAAACAACGCTCAATTCTTTGACAAAAAAGAAATAATTTGATATTCTATTTCAAAGGAAAAATTATGAGCGACAAAAATGTAAATGACGAAAAATTTGGTTTGGATGCAATCGAAAAGACTTTTGCCTCTTACAAGAAAGGGCAGATGTTTGACGGAGTGGTGGTTATCAAGCGCGATGACGGAGCGATTTTCAACATTGGCGGAAAAAACGATGCTTTTTTGCCAAGAGAAGAAGCAGTGGGCTATGACGACATTTTGATTGGTGACCGCTTTAAAGTTGTGATAACAAAGTCTAAGAATGAAGAAGGACTTATCGAGGTTTCAAAAGACCTGGCTGACAATCAGATCTTGCAATCTCAAAATGCATCTCGTCTTAAGCTTGGAAGCACCTTTTCTTTTGTTCCTTCAGGCTATGACGAAAATGGTCTGATTTCTAAAATGGGAGAATATCAAATCTTTGTGCCAAACAGTGAAGTTTCAGTCAAATTTCATGACAAAAGAAAATGCGTGGGCAAACAGTTTGACGGAGTTGTGACTGAAATCAACAAAGAAGAGAAAAAGATTATTGCAAGCATAAAACTTTTGGAAGAGCAAATCCAAAAGACAAATGAAGAGTTGTTTTGGAATTCCATTTTCATCAACAAAATTGTCAAAGGAAAAATAAAGAAAATTTTGCCTTATGGCGCTTTTGTTGAAGTAGGTGGAATCGATTGCTTTTTGCATATTTCAAACATCTCTTACAACCATATCTCTTCACCTGACGAGGTGATAAAGGTTGGCGAGGAATACAACTTTAAAGTTATTGAAGTTGACAGAACAAACAAAAAAGTTGCTTTGTCACTTAAAGCTCTTGCAGACAGCCCAAAACTTACGGCAATCAAACAGCTTGAAGTTGGAGAGGTCTACAGCGGAGTGGTTGTCAAAATCTTGAAGTTTGGTGCAATCGTAAAACTTGAAAATGGAGCAAGTGGATTGCTTCATATCAAAAATGCAACTGAAGAAAACAATCGACAAATTTATGAAATTGTCAAACTTGACCAAAAGGTCAGAGTGCAAGTTCTTGATAAAGATGAACAAGAAGAAAAGGTTTCATTTAAGCTTATCGAAATTTTGTAAAATCAATATTTTGTGGCTATTATGTTTTGCATAATACTACAGTTTGTGCTAGTATGCAAAATTAAAAAATAATCAAACTTGCTTTAAGTTTCAAAAATTGAATAAAATAAAAACAAGGTGTGTAAGCACCTTTGTGTGCTAACGTGGCTCAGTCGGTAGAGCAGTTGATTCGTAATCAACAGGTCGCGGGTTCGATTCCCGCCGTTAGCTCCATAGAGAAGATAGAACAAGCGGAAAAGTTAAAAAACAAAATCAGACAAGCGACCTGTTGATAAAGGGGCTCCCGAAAATGAGAAAGCATTTTTGGGAAAAGGAGCACTCTTTCGCAAGGTCAAAGTTTGACCGAAGGGCAAACTGCAGAAAAAGAAAGCAGTGCGACGCTGTCGCGGGTTCGATTCCCGCCGTTAGCTCCATAGAGAAGATAGAACAAGCGGAAAAGTTAAAAAGCAAAATCAGACAAGCGACCTGTTGATAAAGGGGCTCCCGAATTGACTTTGAAGCTGATGTAATTTGTTGCTATCAATTTCAAACTCCTCATTGACAAATGCGATTTTTGTGATATAATTTTGTTATAAAAAGATTGCAGAGGAGGAAAATTATGGACATAACCATTAAAAATCAAATTGAAAACTATCTTCAAATAAGGCAAACTTATGAAAATCCACACATAAATTATTTAGATTTTGATGTTAGCACGAGGCGTGCTTTGAGGCGTGCTGGCATCACATTTCTTGGAGATTTTGTCGGTAAAAAACTTGACAGCATAAAGAGATTTACAGGTCTTACGGTGAAGGCTTTTGAAGAAGTTTTGCAAACTCTTGCATTGTATGGCTTTGACACAAGCACAGGCGTTGTTACTGGCGAAGTCACAAGAGAGCAGCCTCTTCCTGAAGATATAGCAACATATAAAATGGATATGTCGGATGGATTATTCCGTTATCTCAACAAAAATGAAATAAGGTCACTCAACGCGATTGTTAAAACTTGCCACAAGCAGTATATGCCTGACAAAAATTTTGAAGAGCTGAAAAGAGTTATGGCAAAATATGGCTATACTGTCAACAAAACTGGCTATTTTGTAAAACCTTACAATCTAGAAGGAAATCCACTTTTTGAAGAGCTTAAAATTGAAGGTTTGAGCGTGTTGAACATTTGCGAGCCAAGATATTTCAGAAAGGGCAGTGTTTCAATGCAAAAAATCAACCGCTGTGTTGAAGGATATTTGAACTGGCTTGTCAAGCAAAAATCAATTAACATGCCAAAAGAAGAATTTGCAAAAGTTGAAAAAGAGGTTGATTCTCTTCGCGAAAAATATAAAGAATTTGTTGAAAATCAACGCGAGATTGCAGAGCAAGAAGATGCGCAAGCTGTTTTCAATGTCAAAATGGCAGGAAAAAACAGAGAACTTCGCTCTTTTCATCATTATGACTTTCCAGCAGAACTTGCAGAAGGGCATGATTACAACAGTTTTGCCGATTTTGAAGGTAAAGTATTTTAAAATAATTTCCCAAACATTTGTTCGTTTGGGATTTTTTATTTACTAAAACAATTTAAAGAAAACTGATCTGAAGATTATTTGAGAGATTTTATAAATTTTCAATTCTTGACAAAATCATATTAGAATGATATTATTTATTAAGCATTATTTTGGAGGTGAGGAGATGGTGAGAAAGAGTAGTGTTCAAATGAGGCGGGAAGCTATAAAGGTCTTGGTTGAACTTGGTGCTTGTTATTATATGAAAGATTTGGATATTTATCATGGCAGAGCGAATAGAGATGGTAAGAAATTTCATGTGTTAAGACTTAATAATGCAAATAATGGAACTGGCAATATGAATGTTTCAGACCTTGATGGACTTTACGCAGGCACTTATGAAATAGCGAATGAATTTGCAGAAGAAAGAGTGTGGGGAACAGCCGTTAAAGAAGTTCATAAAATTGTGGGAATAAATGAAGATGATGCTATTTTTAATACATCGTTTAAGACAACGGATTTAGGAATAGAAGATTGTAAAAAATTTTATAACGCAATGAGAGTTTTGACAAATTTTGATGTTTCTCATGAAATTCCTATAAATTTTAAACATAAAAAATTATTTGAGACTATCATAATTCCTGTGCTACAGGAGACTAATGCACCATTAGTAAACTATTATGAAGAAGAGTCTGTTTTGAAAAAAATTAAAGAAAGGGCAAAATCTGTAAAGTATAATATTTTAGAACAAGAACTTGAAAAAATTGCCCTTGATTATATTCATGCAAGAAATACGCGATATTTGTTAAGACGGCGCCCAATACAGACAATTAAAGGCACCTTACGAAAACGCCAAGAAGATTTGGTTCATAAAGATGTTCCTATGCCTTTTGTTGAGTTTACAGATGGTGGGTATGGGGAAGCCTATAGAATTAGTTCTAGTTATCTTTCAGCATGGCTAGCAAACAATCACATCGTTGGATATAAAAGCGTTGTACATAGTGGCACGCTTGGGAAAAATATAGAAAGTTATCATCTGATAGATATTTCACAAATAATGACTGAACGGGATTATGGTGAATATCTGCAGAAAATATCATATTTGGAAAGAGTGGCAGATGGCAAATTTTCAAATATTTTCAATCAAGAAGTTGAAGAGTTTTTTAGATCAGCAAATGGTGAAGAGCTTATTGAATTTGTCGGTCAGGATGAAGCTTGCAAACAGCTTTTTGATAAATCTGCAGGAATTTGGGAAGAATGGACGGTCGGACAACATACAGCAAGCGTTATAGATTTTTTCAATCAATATTATGCTGATTCATTGCCTGATAATATGCATACAATAATGAAGCTTGCTTTCTTGGTGCATGATATAGGAAAGGGTGCGACTCGCTTGGGAGAAAATCATAAAGAAGCTAGTTTAAGACTTGCTGACAAACTTTTTGATAGTTTAAATATCGATAATTCGTCTTTAAGAGAAATGATAAAATTTGTTATAGGAGAAGGACAAGAATATACGACAAATCTGCTTTTGAAAAATCTGGAAGATAAAAATATTCAATTGAGAAAATTCGACAAAGCATGTGAAAATGTTGTGCGACGAGTTTTTAAAGATGGTATTAGCAGGTATGAAATAGATATGTTGCGTAATATGTGTTTGATACTTCAGTTTTGTGATAGTGGCGCATACACTTATTATGCAAAAATTAAAGAAGGGAACGTTTATGTTACTGGTGGCAATGAATGTTTTACAAATTCTTTTATTTTGACAAATAAGGGCACTCCAGTATTGGCAAAAGCCAAAGATTTTAAATTGACGCGTAGTTCTTTAGGAATGTCCATGCCAGATACTTTTGGGATGTATCCGCCATTTGTTCCTGGACAGTATAATGTGGACAACCCACTTAATGTTATGTAAACAAATTATTGACAATAAAATGGTTTTTTAATTTCAATCCAATGTAGCTTTATTAGTTCGAGTTTATCTCGAACTTTTTTTGTGTTTTGTTTGACATGGCTAAAAAATTTTGTTATCATAACAAAAAAAGGAGAGGTTTATGGTTGGTGCAATTATTACAGTTTTGCTTGGTATTTGCTCTTTTGTTATGCTCACTCAGCCAGCACTTGCTTTTTATGGCGGTGAGGGTGACGCAATCTCAAGTGCTATACGCGATTTGTTGGAAAGTGTTTTCGGTGGATCCACAAATGGCTACGACATGCTTGTGTTTGAAGAAGGTCAAAACACTTATTGGTATGTTGGAAATATCTTTTTGATTGTTGCCATGGTTTTCTGCGGAATAATGATTTTGCTTTCAATCTTAAATCTTATTATGCAGTCAGCTGGCAAAGAAAAAATTTTGGGCACAAGAGTGTTTGCAATCATGTTCTTCTTGACTGCGCTTGTTGCTCTTATCATGTATGTTTTGTTTGCAAATGAACTTATGGGCTCAGACATGGAAGGATTTATTCAATCAATAAAAGACGGTGGAGTTGTTCTCACTGTTGGTTATGGCTTAATTTGTTTTGTTGTCGCATCGTTTTTATCCATTTTCTTCGCAAGTGGAAAGAAAAAGAAAAAATAAAGTTTAAAAGAGGTTGTTATGGAAAATTTAGAGCTTTTATCAGAACTTTTGCAGACTTCAGCC
The DNA here is from genome assembly GCA_944348085.1 of uncultured Clostridia bacterium. Classification (GTDB taxonomy): domain Bacteria; phylum Bacillota; class Clostridia; order Christensenellales; family UBA1242; genus Caccovivens. The sequence continues at coordinate 2,659 of CALVMU010000011.1, read as the reverse complement.
ACAGCTTGCGAAAATTTTATCAAAAGCGAAATGGCGCTCAACGATGGTGATGTTGAAGCTTGCCAAAAAGCAAGCAAACAAGGACAGCAACTTATCAAAACGCTTATCGGCGACACATTTGAAGAATTTCAAGAAGAAATGGAAACCTCAAGCCAAGATGTGCTTGACTATGACTATCCAAACAATTTTGAACTTATAAAAGCGCTCAACAACCTCAGCATAAATGTTGGAGGAATGCTTGGAGCAGAGGATGACAAAATCGAAAAAATGTTCGCTGAAAAAGTTCAGCAATCAATCAACACAATAAAAGAAATTTATCTTGCACTTTTTGAAAATTAGAAGGGCTTTGCCTTCTAATTTTTTGAGTTTAAGGAGGGAAATATGCTAAACATTGCAATTGATGGATATGTAGGCAGTGGAAAAAGCACACTTGCAAATGAGATTGCAAAAAAACTTAACTTGAAAATGCTTGATACTGGAGCAATTTATCGCTCTATCGCTTGTGAATATCGAAGCCGATACGACCTTTTGTTAAGCGCTGACAATGTTGAAGATCTGGTAAAAAACATGACAATTGAGGTGACTTTTAAAGGGCGCGAGCAACATGTCCTCATCAACGGAAAAGATTATTTTGGACAAATCAGAGAAGAAGAAATCTCTATTTTGACCTCTCAGATTGCGCCTTACATTTCAGTTAGAGAAAAGGTGCTTTCAGTTCAACGCGCCTTTGCAAAGCAATATGACTGTGTTATGGAAGGGCGAGATATTGGAACAATTGTGCTTCCAAAAGCAGACTTCAAATTCTTTTTGACTGGCAGTGAACAGACAAGAGCAAAGCGCAGATATGACCAAATAAAAGATAAACAAACAGTGTCTTTTGAACAAATTTTGAAAGACCTGCAAGCGCGTGACTATAACGATACTCATCGAAAAATTGCACCGCTTGTTCCAGCAAAAGATTCAATAATCATTGACACAACTTTTCTTACGCTTGAAGAAACGGTCAACAAATGCATTGACATAATCAAAACAAAAAACACTTGATTTTTCAAGTGTTTTATTTTTCATAGTCAGAGCTTATTTCGTTAAGCTTATCAAATATAACCAATAGGCATTTAAATTTTTTGTCGTTTGAGGCAAAATATTCTGATTGTTTGACAAGTTCAATATTGTTGTCAATCTTTTCTTTTATTTGTTTGAGCGCATCAAAGTCTTTAGTTTTTTCTAAAATAAATCTATTTACTTGCTCAAAGTCAAAAATTTTTTCTAAGTCAGATATCTCGATAACAATTTGACAATTTTTTGCAGGTAATTTTATTGCTAAAACATTATCTTGCATAGGGCCTTTTTTCAAGGCTTTTGCAATAATTTCAGGTTGGTAAAGAAGTTGCGCCAAAAATTTTATCACAGCAGGGGAAAGTTGCTCAGCCTCTTTTTTAAACTCAGCGGTTAAATAATTAAGTTTGTCAACAAAACCTTTCAGTGAACTATAGATATCTCTACTGGTGAGCTTAAAATAGTCGTGGTGCTCTTTCATATATTAAACCTTTATCTTTCAGTAGAAATTTCTTCCCAAACTTCTTCAGGAAGAATGCGTTCGTCATCAAGACCAGTTCGTTTAGCCATCATAGTTATTGTGGCAAAAAATTCACTAATCTTGTTATAATCATCTTGTGTTATAAATTCTTTGTCTATTAAATCTTTTTTATAGTTTAAAATAAAAGCATAAATCATTTTAACATTTTCAAATGTTTCTTTGTCTTTGATTGAAGCAACAACTGCTTCTAAACGAGCAAGCCCAAGTTCATCAGAAGAATAAAAGTGCAAGTTTTGTTTTAATTTTGCTCTTATGCTTTCTATGTCGACATTCTTTTTACTAAACAAATTTAAAGTTTGCTTAAAAGTTATAACGGCTGGCTTTAATTTGTCATGCTCAGGGTCATATTTCCCATCATTATATCTGCCGCCAAGCTCATTAGGATATTTGTGTGCGTTTGCGTAAATGCTGAGTAATCTATTTAGGTTTTTGTCTGTCATATTCTCTCTCCTCTTTCTTTAGTATATATCTATTTTATTACTAAATTTATTCAATGTCAACATAAATTTTGTAAAAAATTAAAAATTTTCTCCACAACGGGCGCTAGAGTATCGTGAGAAGTAGAAAAAAAGGTAAAAAAATATAAAAAAAAGATAAAAAAGTAGTTGACAAAGAAAGAGTGTATGTGGTAATATAATAGCGCTGACTCACGGAGTGAGGAAGCAAAGAACCATGAAAATTAAATAGAAAGTACAAGAATTGAAACAAAGTCAATTTACTAAAAGTTATTGAGCCAAACGGATAAAGCGTTAAGTGTAGACGCAAAAAACATTAACCTAAAATATTTTAAATAGAAAATATATAACGTTAGAGTTTGATCCTGGCTCAGGACGAACGCTGGCGGCGTGCTTCAAACATGCAAGTCGAACGGAGTTGTTGACGGCACAAAGGCATCTTAAGCGTTTGAAAAATTCGATAGAATTTTTCTCCCCGCATTAGCAAGAGAAGCAAACATGCGGAAAAGGTGTTTTTGTGCTGTCACCAACTTAGTGGCGGACTGGTGAGTAACGCGTGAGCAATCTGCCTATCACAGGGGGATAACAGAGGGAAACTTCTGCTAAT
>CALVMU010000010.1 GCA_944348085.1 uncultured Clostridia bacterium | reverse complement strand
CCAATAGTTCCAACGTTTACGTGTGGTTTTTTTCTTTCATAAACACCAATAGCCATTTTAAAAAATCTCCTTTTTTTGTTTTACTACGATATCATAACATATTTTTTTGCAAAAGCAAAATGATTTTTCAATTTTTTTAAAATTTTTGTCAAATTTTTTTATAAGCCAAAATCTAAGTATTGCACTAGAAAGCTGCTAAGATTTTATTGCTTGTTTTTTGCTCTTTCACCAATAATGTTTTGAGCGATTGATTTTGGAACTTCTTGATATTTAAGAGGTTCCATAACATAGTTGCCTCTGCCCTGGGTCTGAGAACGAAGGTCAGTTGCATAACCAAACATTTCAGCAAGAGGAACTTCAGCATTAACAATTTGAATGCCTGCAGAAGATTCAGTTCCAGTAAGCATACCTCTTCTTGAAGTGAGGTTGCCCATAACTGTTCCAAGATATTCATCAGGCACTTCAACAGAAACCTTCATGATAGGTTCAAGAAGCACTGGATCTGCATTTCTTGCACCTTCTTGGAAAGCCATAGAACCAGCAATCTTGAAGGCCATTTCTGAAGAGTCAACTTCGTGGTAAGAACCGTCAACCAAAGTAACTTTAAAGTCAACAGTTTCATATCCAGCAAGAACACCGTTCATTCTAGCTTCATTGATACCATTGTTGATTGGTTGGATGTATTCCTTAGGAACAGAGCCACCAACTGTCTTGTCAACAAATTGATATCCTTCGCCTGGAGCAAGAGGTTCCATTTCAATAACGCAGTGACCATATTGACCTTTACCACCAGACTGTCTGATGAATTTTCCTTCAGCTCTAACAGCCTTCTTGATAGCTTCACGATAGCTTACTTGTGGTTTTCCGACAGTAGCTTCAACTTTAAACTCTCTAAGAAGTCTGTCAACAATGATTTCAAGGTGAAGTTCACCCATACCAGCAATCAAAGTTTGGCCAGTTTCTTGGTTTGTTGTAACTCTAAATGAAGGGTCTTCTCTTGAAAGTTTTGCAAGAGCAAGAGCCATTTTTTCTTGCATATCTTTTGTTTTAGGTTCGATAGCAAGTTGAATAACAGGTTCTGGGAATTCCATGCTTTCAAGTTGAATTGGATGTTTTTCATCACAAAGAGTGTGTCCTGTGATTGTGTCTTTAAGTCCAACGATGGCAGCGATGTCACCAGCGCCAACTTCTGTGATTTCCTGTCTGTTGTTTGCGTGCATTCTAATAAGTCTTCCAACTCTTTCAGTTTTGCCTGTGTTTGAGTTGTAAACATAAGAGCCTGCAGTAAGTTTTCCGCTGTAAACACGGAAGAAAGTAAGTCCACCAACATAAGGGTCAGTCATAATTTTGAATGCAAGACCAGCAAGTGGAGCATTTTCGTCAGGAGCTCTGTCCTCTTCTTCGCCAGTTTCAGGGTTGATACCTTTGATATATTCGATATCAAGTGGGCTTGGAAGATATTCCACCATCGCATCAAGAAGCATTTGAACACCTTTGTTTTTATATGAAGAACCGCAAAGAACTGGTGTTAAAGTTTTTGCAATTGTTGCCTTTCTGATGGCTTTTTTAAGCTCGTCAATTGAAATTTCTTCACCTTCAAAGTATCTTTCAAGAAGCGCGTCGTCAGTTTCAACGATTTTTTCAATCATTTTGTCGTGCTCTTCTTGTGCTTTTGCTTTAAGCTCTGCAGGAATGTCAGTGATTTCAATTTGAGTTCCCATGTCATCCTTGTAAATTTCAGCCTTCATTGTAAGAAGGTCGATAATTCCCGTGAATGTGTCAGCCTCACCAATTGGCATTTGGATTGGCAATGGGTTTGTTTTAAGTCTTCTTTGAATAGATTCAACACAGCCAAAGAAGTCAGCTGCATCTCTGTCCATTTTGTTTACATAGATGATTGTTGGCACTTTGTATTTTGTAGCTTGGCGCCAAACAGTTTCAGTTTGAGGTTGAACCTTGTCACGAGCAGAAAGCACCAAAACAGCACCATCAAGCACTTTCAAAGAACGCTCAACTTCAACTGTAAAGTCAACGTGTCCAGGAGTGTCAATAATGTTGATTTTGTGACCTTTCCAAGAACATGTTGTGCATGCAGAAGTGATAGTGATACCACGCTCTTGCTCTTGAGCCATCCAGTCCATGGTTGCAGCGCCGTCGTGAACTTCGCCAATCTTGTGGCTTTTGCCGGTGTAATACAAAATACGCTCAGTTGTTGTGGTTTTTCCAGCGTCAATGTGAGCCATAATGCCGACATTTCTAGTAAGTTCTAGATTGTTTGCCATATTTTTTCTCCTTTTAGATTTATAACCAATTTAAAGTGTGGTTATATGCACTTTTGCTAAAAAATTTAATTTATTTTAATCCATTTCCGAATCTTCATTTTCAGAATTTGAATTATTAAAACCTTCTTTCTTTCGTTCAAAAGGTTTAACATGTTCAATCTTCTTTACAATTCCTTTCCCGATCTTTGATATAGCCTTTCCAATGCTTGACAACACTATTGCTGCACCTTTTACCACAGCTTTTACAGTTTTTAAAACTCCTCTGCCAATAGTAGAAAGAACTTCTTTAGCATCTTCTTTTCTTTGAGCTCTTTTTGCTGCTTTCTGCTGTTTACGCTTAAAGTCATTGTTTGCTTTTCTCACACCTTCGGAGACTCCTCCAACCATTGTCCAAAGGCTATCAGTTTCTCGTCTTAGTTTATCCCTTTCTCGTCTCAGAGTGTCAATGCCTGTGTTTATTGCGCCAATTCCTGCTTGAGTATAACCGTGCGCATCTTCAACAGCTCCCAAGAGCGCTTGAGCGTCTCTATAAAATTCTCCAATAGGGTCATCATAAGCAACATAGCCACCACCAGAAGTTGAATTGTTTCTTGAAGATCTATCGCTATTGCCGTAACCCCCACCAAAATCATCGGTAAGTATATCCTCAATATCAATAATAGGTTTTCTTTTTTTACTCATCCATTCCCTCCATAAATTTTTAAGTGATATTTTTACTGTGCAAGTTTTTAAAAATTACCACTTAAAGTGAGCAAATGCCTTGTTAGCCTCAGCCATTCTGTGCATTTCGTCACGTTTTTTGATTGCTCCGCCTGTAGAGTTGAAAGCGTCCATAATTTCACCTGCAAGTTTTGCTTGCATTCCTCTTTCGCCTGTTCTCTTTCTAGCAAAAGCAACAATCCATCTGATAGCAAGAGTTTGTCTGCGCTCTGGTCTGATTTCCATAGGAACTTGGTAAGTTGCGCCTCCCACTCTTCTAGATTTTGTTTCAAGCACTGGTTTAACATTTTCAAGTGCAGTTAAGAACACATCAAGTGGTTCTTGTTCAAGTTTTTCTTTAATTGTGTCAAAAGCTCCGTAAACAATTCTTTGAGCAAGCCCTTTTTTGCCAGATTCCATAACCTGGTTTACAAGTTTTGTAACAACTTTGCTCTTATAAATTGGATCTGGGAGAACATCTTTTTTGACAGCACAATTTCTTCTTGGCATAATTTTTTTCTCCTTTTAATTTTTTGTTGTTTTCAAAGCAAAGTCATCTTACTTTGTTTTCTTTGGGCGTTTTGCGCCATATTTTGAACGAGCTTGCTTTCTGTTTTGAACACCAGCTGTGTCAAGAGTTCCTCTGATGATGTGATATCTTACACCAGGAAGGTCCTTAACTCTGCCCCCTCTTACAAGAACAACACTGTGCTCTTGAAGGTTGTGTCCGATTCCAGGGATGTAGCAAGTTCCTTCTTGACCATTTGAAAGCTTTACTCTTGCAATTTTTCGCAGAGCTGAGTTAGGCTTCTTTGGTGTAGCAGTTCTTACTGAAAGGCAAACTCCTCTCTTTTGAGGGCATTCTTCCAAAAGTGGAGCTTTGGATTTTTTCTCAAAAGTTTCTCTTCCCTTTCTTACAAGTTGGTTTATTGTAGGCATAACATTCTCCTTTTAACTCTTTCGAGAGATTTTTGTCGATAAAAAAGCACGACAAGCTGGTTGTCGCGCCAAAAATGCTTTTTTCTTTGTAAAACATGAACAAGCACGATTGCTAGAGCCCTAGCAACTCTGCCTTAAAACTTTAAGGCAAATCAGCGGTTATAAAACAAATAAAGTCAGACTAAGAATAACCACTTGCTGTTTGTTTATGCTTAAGAAATTTAAGCACTGCCTCCGACAACGAAGCATACGCTGATTATTATAGTCACTAAAAACTTTCTTGTCAAGCATTTTATCTATTCTTATAGTAAAAATTTAATAGTTTTTCTTCGAAAACCAATTATATAACAACTTTTTCTTTTTACTCTTATCTAAATTCTTTAAACTTTGAGTGTAAGATTGAGTTATTGTTCAATTTCTTCTGGTTCTCTCAAGTTTTCAGGCACTTCATTTTGTTTTGGCGCTGGCTTTTGTTTTTGCAGTGCTTCATTTTGTTCTTTTATCGCTTTAACTCGTGCAACTCTTTGAGAAAGTTCTCCTGAATTAGCCACCATATTAACAAAATGCACACCCCCTTTAAAAAACAATAATGCACCAGAGATAACTGCGCAGACAACTATTATTTCCTTTTTTATGCAACTAGTGCATTCTGCAAGAATTTTACCAAAATATGCTGACAAAGCTGTGCCTAATGTGCAAACAGCAATAGATGTTTTATCTTCGTCTATTGCATCTTTAAGTTTATGTATCGTCTTTTCGTTTTTCACCATTTCCTTTTGCAGAGCGCTTAAAGTGACTCCTTTGTAATTATCCATCATATTTTCTCCTTTGCAAACATATTTTACCCCACTTTTTGTCTTTTGTCACACAAAATGATTTGGGTGCAAAGAAAAATTGCTTGCTAAAAAATGCTTAGAAAAAAATGTATGCTTATCAATTGACAAGCATACACTAAAAGTTTTTTGCCTTCTTCGCAAACTTAACATTTTTCGTCTTCATGTGGTTTTGTATTAAGCTTTGCAAGCTCTTTTTCAGAATCAGCAATCAGTGCCCTCATATTTCTAATATTTAATTTACACCCAATAGCTTTACACAACTTATAAATTCCAACTAAACCACTAGATACACTGGCTGGTATCAGCCCCAATATTGCCGTGTCTTCAATTGTCATGCCCGCCACTCCTTTAAGAAGTCCGATAACTCCTCCTACTATAACTGAGAAGCCAAGCATGCCTAAGCCAATTTTTCCGTCATCATGCGCTTCAACCTCTGCTTTTTCTATTTTTCTTTCATTGTAGGCAATTTTGCCGTATAAGCCACGCTCTCTATCTCTTCTAGCTTCATCTTCTGTCATAATATTTCTCCTTTTAAAAATCTTACCTTATTTTCATATAATTGTCAATACATACCACTTATTTTTCGTAAAAGTCTTCAAATGGCGATTTTTTCTCGCCATAGCAAGCTTGATAATATGCACTCATCCCCTTTAAATCTTCAAGCGCCAAACCTTTCTGCTCAACCATTTTATATATTTTGTAAGCATTCCTAATAGAAAAAGGCAAAGGTGTCAGTGATAAAATTGATATAACTTTTAAAAATGTTTGCAAATCGCCATTTGTGCTTGCTATAAATGAAGAGCAAATCGCCCCACCTAGCATAACAGCAAGAAGAGACGCAAGTTTGCCTGCTGTTCTTTTGATTTTTTGATTGGTGCTTTTTATAAAACCAAGGGCATAGTTAATGCGCGCCTCTAGTTCTTGTTTTTCTTGTTGAGTACTCTCTTCTTGTTCTGTAAACATTTATCCATCCTTTTTATGGAACTATTATACAACAAAATCTGGTTTTTGTCAATAGGTGCAACAAAATTGCCAAACTAAAAAGACAATAGATAATACTACTTTATATCCACCATTTTGAAAAATTCTTGCTCGTTTATAATTTTAACGCCCAGGTTTTTTGCCTTGTCAAATTTAGAACCTGCCTCCTCTCCAGCCAAAACAAAGTCGGTTTTCTTTGAAACTGAGCTAGAGGTCTTTCCGCCATAAAACTCAATGAGCTCTTCAACCTCTTTTCTTGGTTTTGAAAGTGTGCCTGTCAAAACAAAGGTTTTTCCTGCAAAGCGCTGGTCAACCGTCTGCGCTTTTGCCTCTTCAATTTTAACTCCCATTTCGAAAAGGTCGTCAATTTCTTTAAGGTTGTCTTTATCTTCAAAATACAAAACAATATTGTTTGCAATGACCTCGCCAATGTCTTCAACTTCCAAAAGTTCTTCTCTTGTGGCACCTTTGATTGCATTTAAAGTTTTGAAATGTTTTGCAAGGTCCTTGGCTGTTTTTGAGCCAACCTCTTCAATGCCAAGAGAGAACAAAAACTTGGAAAGTTCAGAATTTTTGCTTTTTTCAAGCGCATTTATCACATTTTGCGCCTTTTTTTCTTTAAATTTGTCAAGAGAGAGCAAATCTTCTTTTTTCAGTTTATACAAATCACTAAGCTCTCTTACGCCAAGATTTGAATAAAATGCCTCAATAGTTTTTTCTGAAAGCCCTTCAATATTCATTGCATTTCGACTTGCAAAATGGGTCAGTCTGTCAACAACTTGAGCCTTGCAATCAAAATGGTTTGTGCAGAAAAGAAGAGGCCCTTTTTGAGTGAGCTGATGATTGCAAACTGGACAGGTTTTTGGAGAGACAATCTCTTTGCTGTTTTCATATTTTTCAGCAAGTCCCATAACTTCAGGAATAACCTCGTTGCTTCTTCTCACAAAAACGCGCGCTTTTGTGAAGAGGTTTTTGCGCCTTATGTCGTCAATGTTGTTGAGCGTTGCCCTTGAAACAGTTGCACCAGCAAGCTCGACAGGCTCTAAAATCGCAATAGGTGTCACCCTGCCAGTTCTTCCCACCTGCCAAGCAACATCTTCAAGCATGGTTGAAACTTCGGTCGCCTCAAACTTGAAAGCAACCGCCCACTTTGGATACTTTGCGGTATAGCCAATTTCCTCTCTTGGCGAGACTTTGTTAATTTTGATGACCATTCCGTCAATTTGAACATCAAGTTTGCTTTTGACCTTATCAACCTCTTTGATAAAATCAATAATTTCGTCAGCAGTTTTGCAAATTTTGAAAAAATCACCTGTTTTGAAGCCATTTTTCGCTAAAAAATCATGCATTTGCTGTTGAGTTTGAAAATTTTGTCCTTCGCAAAGCAAAATTGAATAACAAAAATAATCCAGTTTTCGCTTGGCAGTTTCTTTTGGGTCAAGGTTGCGGACTGCACCAGCTGCCGCATTTCTTGGGTTTTTAAGTTTCTCGGTGGCGGTTTTATTGTAAAGGGCAAAATTTTTGTTTGTCATCATGCATTCGCCTTGAACAATAAGCCTGCCTTTGAAATCAATTTTAAGAGGAACGGATTTTATTGTTTTAACCTGCGCCGAAACATCTTCGCCAATCGTTCCGTTTCCGCGCGTGGTGGCTTGAACAAAAATGCCGTCGTTATATTCAATAACCATTTGAAGACCGTCAAATTTATATTCAAGCGCAAAATCTGTTCCGCCTGTCAAAGCTTGCATATCGTCAGCCCATGCGCGCAAATCTTGATAGTCGCGAACTTTGTTGAGTGAGTATAGCGGAACTTCATGGCGCTTTTTAACAAAGCCGTCAAGCACCTGCCCGCCAACGCGTAAAGTTGGCGAATATGGCAACACAACGCCAGTTTCTTGCTCTAAATCAACAAGGCTGTAGTAAAGTTTGTCATACTCTTTGTCAGATATGGTTGGCATGTCTTTAACATAATAGTTATAGTTATGCTTATCAATCTCTTTGATAAGCTCTTTCATTTTTTCAATCTTATCCATACATCTCTCCCTACAAAATTTCAAGTGGTGCAAGGTTTAGCATCAAACTTTTTTTGCCAAAATCTTCAAAAACTATATCTCCAACAAGCCCGTCATCAGAAATAAACACAATCTCGCCCTCACCAAATCTTGGATGACTGACTTTTTGTCCAACTTTGTAAATTGAAACATCTTTTTCTTCTTTTTGCGTTTTTTCTTCTTTAAATAAGCTTTCACGACTAAAAATTGGCAGAGTTTTTTCTTTCAAGAAGTCATTTTTTTCAGTTTTTCTTTCAATAGTTCTTTTAGCGGTTGAAAGCAGGCCAAGCTCCCTGATAAATCTGCTTGGCATCTGATATTGACTTGACGAATAAAGATAGCGCTTTGAGCAGTGGCTCATAAACAGCTTTTCCTCAGCCCTTGTGATTGCAACATACATAAGTCTGCGCTCTTCTTCAAGCTCGGCAGAAGAATTGAAGGCGCGCGAAATTGGAAAAACACCTTCCTCGAGACCAACAATAAACACAACCTTAAACTCAAGCCCTTTGACCGAATGGACAGTTGCAATAGTCACAGCTCCGCCCTCTCCAATTTGGTCGGTGTCAGAACTTAAAGTTATCATTTCAAGAAATTGGCCAAGGTCAGCATCAGGATTGAGAGTTTCAAACTCTTTAACAGACGAGATAAATTGTTCGATGTTAAGCAATCTGTTTAAATCTTCTTCATTTGAGGCGTTATATGCACTTTTCAGCTTAAATTTTTCAACAACTGAAGTGACAAATTCTGAAAGAGAGCTATAGCGTGCTGAAGAAAGCTCTTTATAAGCTTCCACAAACTCGCCAAATTTTTTGTATAAAGCATGCTCTTTAAAAGATGGTTCCAAAACAGTTTCAATAAAACTTTTGTCGCCACCAATCTCTTCCAGTTTTGCAAGCGTTCCGTCACCTATTCCGCGCTTTGGAAAGTTGATAATTCTGGCAAACGAAACATCATCTTTTGGATTGGCAAAAATGCGCAAATAGCAGGTAAGGTTGCGGATTTCATTGCGCTCATAAAACTTGAACCCACCATAAATTCGATGAGGAATGTTATATGACAGAAAAGCCTCTTCAAAACTGCGTGAAAGTGCGTTCATACGCATCAAAATTGCAATATCGTCATATTTGTAGCCATTTTTTATCAGTTTTTCAATATTGCTAGCCACAAAAATAGCCTCGTCACGCTCGTCATAGGCGTTGTAAAGCACAGGTTCTTCTCCGCCAGACTTGTCTGTCCAAAGGTTTTTCTCTAACCTTGACGAATTGTTTTTTATCACATTGTTTGCCACTTGAAGAATTGGCGCGCTTGAGCGATAGTTGCGTTCAAGCTTGAAAAGTTTGGCGTTTGGAAAGTCGCGTCTGAAATTGAAAATGTTTTGAAAGTTTGCTCCTCGCCAAGAATAAATGCACTGGTCTTCATCGCCCACAGCAAAAACATTGCCATGCGCACTTGCAAGCATTTTGACAAGAGCATATTGCACAGAGTTTGTGTCTTGAAACTCGTCAACCAAAATATATTCAAATCGGTTTGCATAATACTCAAGCACATCTGGACAAGTTTTAAAAAGTTCAATGGTCTTCAAAAGCAAATCGTCAAAATCGAGAGCGTTGTTCTTTTTGAGATATGCCTCATAATGCAAAATAGCCTTTCCGATGTCGTTCATATTAAATTCGCAGGCATGAGTTGAAAGATAGCCTTCAAGGCTCTGTCCTGAATTTTTGTAATTTGAAAGCTGAGAAACAAAAACTTTTTTAAATTTTTCATCTTTAAAGTTAAGTTCTTCCAAAACTTTTTTGATTGCTTTTTCGCTGTCACTTTCACTGAAAATGGTGAAGTTTTTGTTGTAAGAGCCAAGCCTATAGATGTCCATTCTCAAAATGCGAACACACATAGAATGGAAGGTTGAAATCCAAATTCGGTCAGCCTGCTCCACCATTTGCGCCACCCTCTCCTGCATTTCTCTAGCCGCCTTGTTTGTGAAAGTTATCGCCAAAATGTTGTAAGGATTGACGCGCTTTTCATTGATAAGATAGGCAATGCGGTGTGTAAGAAGTCTTGTCTTGCCGCTGCCAGCGCCTGCCGTAACCAAAACAGCACCCTCGGTCTCTTTAAGGGCTTTAAGTTGTTCTTCGTTTAATGAGTTAAGGTCATAATTCATAAACCTATTGTAACAAAATTTTGTTAATATTCAAAATTTTTTTAGCGTTTATCATCAAAAAAAGCAGACAATTTTTCGTCTGCTTTCTTTGATTGCGCTCTTTCATCAAAACGCATTTTTGCACGATTTTTAAATCAAAAAGCTTGATTTTAATGATTTTTTGATGTTTTTTTGCAAATTTTTTGTCGAAAAGGTCAAATTACAGCAAAATGCAAATAACTCCGCCTTTTCCTTCATTGACAATTCGAGTAAGAGTTTTTCTCATCTTGCGCTGAGCCTCAACTGGCATCATAACAAGTTTTGAATTTATGTTGTCCTCCACAAGCTCGCTCAAACTTCTTCCCAAAATGTTTGTCTGCCAGATTGTCTCTGGATCGCTTTCAAATTGGTCAACAATGTTTTTAGCGAGGTCTTCAGATTGGTCTTCGCTTCCAACGAGAGGAGTGACTTCAGTTTCAACATCAACCCTCATAATGTGAAGACTTGGAGCTGTCGCCTTGATTTTGACGCCATAGCGAGAGCCTTGCTTGATGATTTCAGGTTGACCAAGTTCAAAATCGGTTGAAGAAGGTTCAACCACGCCGTAGCCAGTTTCTTTCACCTGGTCAAGCGCATCTTTAAGTTTGTCATATTCAATTTTGGCTCTTGCAAGGTCTTTGATGTTGCACATAAGCTCGTAGTCGCTGTTGATTTCAATTCCGCATTCATTTGAAAGCACTTTATAGAACAGCCCTTCCTTTGGAATGACATTAAATTTGATAACGCCCTCGCCAGCCTCAATGTTTGAATAGGTTATCGCGTCAAAGTTGTCGCTTTCTGCAAAGGCGATTTGATTTTTGTCTGCGTCGCTAAGCCTGTTGATTTTGCTTCCAAGCGTTCTCATTTCGCCAGCGATTTCAGAGATGATAGGATTGTCGAAAGAAAGCGCCTTAAGCCAAGATGGCATTGAAATGCGGATTGACTTGACAGGAAATTCCATCAGCAGATTTTCAAACACCTTGTCAACATCGCCTTCCTTAAGTTCAAGCGCGTTTAAAGCAATCACAGGCACATCATATTTTTCTTCGAGTGACGAGGCAAGTTTTTTGGTCTCGTTTGCTTGAGGATGCGCGCTGTTAAGCACAATCACAAAAGGTTTGCCCACCACTTTAAGCTCACTCACCACCTTTTCTTCCGCTTCGATATAGTTTGACCGTGCAATGTCAGTCACCGAGCCGTCAGTTGTCACCATAATGCCAATCGTCGAATGCTCTTTGATAACCTTGTCTGTGCCAAGAGATGCGGCTTCTTCAAAAGGGATTTCATTTTCAGTCCAAGGTGTTTTGACAAGCCTTGGTTTTTCGCCTTCCACATGCCCCATTGCGCCAGAGATAAGATAGCCCACGCAGTCAATCATGCGCACAGACATTTCAGCGTTTGCAACTTTGATTTTGACTGCCTCGTTTGGAACAAAATGCGGTTGAGTTGTCATGATAGTTTTGCCGTCAGCGCTTTGAGGAAGCTCGTCGATCGTTCTTTCTTTAGAATTTTTTTCAGTGATATTAGGAAGCACAAGCTTTTGCATAAATTGCGTGATAAAAGTTGACTTACCAACTCTTACCGGTCCAACAACGCCGATATAGATATCGCCATTGGTTCTTTCCTTAATATCATCATAGATTTCATATTTTTCCATGTTAACCTCCAATGATACAACTTATCTTATGAGGTCGGAAAAACAAATATAACCTTTTTCAAAACAAAAAAAAGCTTTTTGACAAAAAAAGAGCAAGTATTTCGCTTGCTCTTTTATCTTACTATGTCTGCGATCACATCGGCTGAGGTATAGAACTTGTAGTTGGTCTCAGTGTCGCCAACGCGCTTGATCACGCGATAGACAACTTCAAGATAGTCGCATCCGTCATTGCCTGCAAACATTTCGCTGTTAAGCTGACCTGTCAGATATGTCTCACCGTTTGCAATCTGCTCGTCTGTTGGCTCGATGATTGAATAATAGTCCTTAACCCTTGAGTTTCCTGTCAAAGTGAGAGGAGTTTTTGACACAAGCGGATTGCCTCGATAGTCATTTCTGCCAACATCTGTCATCAAAATGCCATTGCCAATTTCTGTGTTGAATGGCCCAACAATAAGGTCGCGTGATGCTAGACCTAAAATTGGTTCGTCCACGCCAAACGACGCTGTCTGCGAGAAGGTTATGCTTGTGCCGTGTTGCTGAGCATATCGCCTTTCCGCTTCTGTGATGGCGTCACTGCCCCATGGGTCTTGCATCTTGCCGTCAGGAACATTGACCATCTGACTGCCAACCGTTGTCAATGTGTCTGTCTCGTGATCATAGAAATTGAGGCTGACCTCAATGGTCAAATATCTGTTTTCGTCAATGTCGTTGCCTGTTGCCGTGCCATAGCCGTCAAGGTCGGCATCGTATTGGAATGTGAGCGTGATTGCCGTGACATTGACTGTGGTGTTAAACATAAACAGCACATTCTGATATTCAAGTGGCTGAATAACTGGCGCGCCTGCAGTCACCGTTGAAAAGTCTTTGTAATATGGGAACGGATCTTCGTCACCGCCAGAAACAAAGCTTGGTCCCCAATATTCTTTGATTTCTGATGCCAAATATCTGTCGTCAACATTGACGTTTCCGCCCTCTTCACCATTGTTTCCAATTGAAACCTCGTTGCACACAAGCTCAACCATGTTTGCAACTGTGTATGCATAATCTCTGCCAACCTTAGTGGTTGAAGAAGGCTCAGCCTCGTCAATTTCAATGTTTGGATTTGTCAGACCCAAACTGCGCAAAATCTCGTTTGCCTCGGTTGAGTCTGTCGCAACAAAGGTATAGCTTTCACCGTTAGCGTCTGTGTAAGTCACTTGAGTTGCACCAGTGTAAACCTCAACCTCGTCATTTTCCATGGCTTGAGAGCCAATCACATTGTTCAAAATCCAATTTGAAAGGTTGCGTCTGTTTCGCTCAGAAATGCCCACAAAGCCACCAAGTTCGTTAAAGTCTGCTTGCGCCCTTTCAAGCGCTTCATCAACGCTGTAGGTTGTTTGAATGCCATTTTGTGTTTCAATAATCTGCACAGAGTAATATTTTGTGGTTGTTGTGCCGTCTTCATTTGTCACAGTTGAACTGCTTGGATCAACCTTCACGGTGCCAGGCTCAAGGTCAATTGCATAGCGATAGATTGCATATTCTAGTGCCTTGACATAATCGGAATAAACAAAGCCTGTTTCTACATTTTCATATTGAGTTGTTGTTCCGACATAGGTGTTTAGATAATTTGTCACTAAATCGCCGACATAATGTGCAGAAATTGTGTCTATAGGGTCATAATTATACAAAGTAGTCACCCTTCCATCCAAATCATTTTGAATAGTTGCATTTTGAATACCGGTTGCTTCATTATATAAAAATGGCCTTTGAGATATATCACCCTCAGCAATAGCAAATGTCCAATTCCAAGCGCTATTTAAATCGGCAGACAGAGCGGTATAGTTTAAATTAGTCTCATTTTCAGTAACCTCACCTGTCGCGCTCACTGACACACCGTTTGAAACTGCCATTTGCCTGTCAACTTGATATCTTATGCTGTCATAGAGATATGGCAATGTTGCATTGTTGAAAGTATAGTAATCGTTATCCGCTGTATCATCATTTAAGTTTAACAAACCACTTTGATCTGCATTATCAGAAATTCCATAGATAAGTTCCAGTCTTCTTAAAATATGCCAAGCATATTGACCATAATAGTTGTTTGATTGTTCTTCAGTTCCGCCAGAGTTGCCGTCAAAGTCGTAGCTTTCTGGTCTATACAAAATTTTTGTGCCATAAAGCTGTGTGTCCATGTCGGCAAGCTCACGATAATATTCTTCTTCAGATATGTCGCCATTTTGAAATCTTGCAAAAAGGTCGTTGAAAAAATCAAAGCCATCACCAACGCCAAGGCAACCCACCCCGGCAAAACACATGGCTAGCCCCATCATGCAAGCAAAAATTTTGGCAAAAATTTTTTTCATAACTATATTGTAACCGTTTTCGACATAAAAATCAAGTTTTTTGCAACAAAAAAGCTTGGCTTTTCACCAAGCTAAAGTTTATTTTTGATTTTCGGCAGAAATTGTATATGTGACAACACCATCCAAAGCATCCTCAAATTCAAAGATTTGGTCTCCTGAAATTATTTGCAGATTATCTTGAATTGCTCTCACTCTATATTCACCACTAGCCACAGCTTTTTTCATTTCCTCCAACATTGTTGTTGATCCGTTTGTTCTTGTGTCAGCAAAAAGAATGGAAATATTATATTTCATATTTGTATTTAAATCAATAAACTGTAAATTTGCATTGATTGCATTACCAAATTCACTTCCTATTACTCCTCCACTAACTTGCACATTTACAAAACCAAGCTTTGCATCTGCATCAATTAGCCCTGCCTTAACTGCAAGTGGCATGCAAAGGTCAAAATATGCTAGGTTTGTCTCAGTTAAAGAATGTGAACCGTAATATAACTGATCTACTGTAATAGCATTTTTATCATATAAAATTTCGTTAGCGTAGTTTGACAAATCCAAAGTAATATCACCAAAAGATATACAATTATCGTTTTTTTGATCCTCCGCCAAATTTTCCGTTACTTTTATTGTTTTATATGATATTGGAGAAGTTAATGGAACTGTAACAACACGCAAATGGTCTTCAGTGTCCGATCTAAAGGCATATCTGACTCCCATCCACGAAATTGATTCAATTTCTTGATTTTGATTTAGCTTAAATGCTAATTTTAAGGTATCTGTATTTTCAAGAGTCGTTTCTGGTCTGCCAGAATAAGAACCAACAACCCACTGAACAAAATCCAGAGTTACCAAATTTTTCTTGATAATTTCTGCCATTGCTTGTTCTAAAGTTGATTCATTCTCTGTACCAATCAAATCAACAAGTTCTTGCCAGCTGTCAAAGGTGATTTCGGTAGGCTTATCTGGGTCTGGATTTTCTTCTCCACCTGGGTTTTCTGGTTCATCTGGGTCTGGTTCATCTGGGTCTGGTTTATCTTCTCCACCTGGGTTTTCTGGTTCATCTGGGTCTGGATTTTCTTCCCCACCTGGGTTCTCTGGTTCATCTGGGTCTGGTTTATCTTCTCCACCTGGGTTTTCTGGGTCAACATTTTCGGTCAAGATTGCATCAGAAACTGCAATGCTGATGGTGTTTAATGCTCCGCTTGGGTCAATCACATAGATCACGCCGTTTTCTTCAACAACAATCTTGTCTGAAACATTTTCAGAAACATCTTGACCCTCTGATGTGTAAGTTAAGTTGTTGCCTGAGAGTTCTGCGTTTGTATATTTTGTCACTTCAAAGTCGCTTGCGCCAAGGTCGATTTCAGCTGAAACTGCATAGCTTTTTCCGTTTCTTTCAACATTTGCAGTTGCCTTGCCATTGTTATATTCAAAGTCTGACAAAGCGCCATATTGTTTTGTCATTTCGTCTCTGACAGCTTCTTCTTCTGAAAAGTTTGCAGAAACAAGTCTGTTGACCTCGCTTTCAGAGGTCACCTCTTCAATTTGCACTTCAGTTGGCACGCATGCAACAAGCACAATGCCAGCTCCTACCATTGAAGTGACTGCGGCCGCTCCAAGAGCAGTGCCCTTCCAGCCGCCATCTTTAAGGTTTCTTTTTATGCTTGCGATTGACTCTGCAATCCAAGCCTTAAGCACTTCCAATCTGCTGAGTTTTTGTGGCTTTTTTTCTTTAATAATCCCTTTGCTCATGTTTCACCCTCTTGTAAATTTATTTCCGAGTATATTCTATCACAACTGTTTCAAGTTTTCAATGCTTTTTTTAAAAATTTTGTCAACTTTTTATGTTTTTTCAAGTTTATACCAAAAAAAGAGGCATAAAAAAGCCTCTTGTGTGTCTATTTTTGTGGTTCTTGGTCTTGTCCGCTTTCAAAAAACTTGTAAAGATTGTCAATCACTCTTGGGTTTGACAAAACCATGCCAGCAAGGCGGTCTTTGCCCTCTTTTGGCAAGTCATCTTTATATCTGCGATAAACATAAAAAGCAATTGCTGGGCTTTTGTATCTGCAAACTGCAGTGCAAAGTCTGTTGAGCCAAGAGTTGAGATCTTGTCCGCGATAGAGCTTTAAAGCCTCATCAAACCGCTCATAAATTCTAAACAATTTTTTCAGTCTTTCTGGATTGAGAACGATTTTGCCCATTTATTTTCCCTCTTTTTCTTCCGATTGCCCTTCTTGGCTTTCAGTGTTTTGACTGACCGTTTGGTCATTTTGGCTTTCAGTTTTTTGTCCGTCAGGCTGGTCTTTTTCAATCACGATTTCTTGTTCTGGCTTATGCTCCAAAATTTCTTCGCTTATGATTTCTTCGCCCTTTTTCTTTTTAAAGGCTTGAGCCAATTTTTGTCTGAAGTTGATTTTGTTTTCGGTGTGATTCCACAATCGTTTGATATTTGAACGGTGACGAATAACTGTCAGCAAAATGAGCAGCCACACAATGATTGTGACGGCAAGCGCAAATGGGTCGCCAGTCACCCAAACATAGACGGTCAGTGCGATTGCGTTGCCAGTCAAATAGGTCAACGAAATCACGCAGGCATATTCAACAAACAAAAACAGAATAAAGCAGACTACAAACCAAGCCAGAGCGACATACCAAATTTGAGAGAAGAGAAACACGCCAGCAAAGCAGGCAACGCCTTTTCCGCCCTTAAATTTTGACCAAACTGGAAAGTTTTGCCCCAAAATCACAAAAATGCCTGCAAAGAAATAGATAAGCGAGCCGTATTCTGGCAAAATCAGCCTTGCGACAAAGCAGACAACGCCAGCTTTTACAACCTCAGCCAAAAAGGCAACAAGAGCCATGGCAAATCCAAAGCTTCGAAGCATGTTCATTGTTCCAGGATTGCCGCTGCCCACCTTTGTGATGTCTTTATGCTTGACATTCCAAGACAAAATTTTGGCAAAATTTATTGTTCCGATAAGATAGCTGACAAGTGCAACAAGAAAAAAATATAAATATTGCATCAGTCTTTATCCTCCTTTCCGCGAATGATCAACTTGATTGGCGTGCCTGAAAAATCAATCTTTTCGCGCAGTCTGTTTTCAAGATATCTTCTATATGAAAAATTGATGAGCTTTGCATCATTGACAAAAAGCACAAATGTCGGCGGATTTGTCGAAACTTCGGTGATGTATTGAACCTTGACTCGTCTGCCCTTGTGAGCTGGTGGCTGATAATTTAAAATTGCGTCATGCAAGATGTCGTTTAACAGCCCTGTCGTGATGCGCTTGCTGGAATTTGCAAACACCTCTTCTGCCTTTTCCATGATTTGCCCAATGCCCGCCTTGGTGAGCGCTGAAACATAGATCGATTTGAAATAGCTCATAAATGCAAGGTCGCGCTCCAACATTTTTTCATACGAGTTTTTGTCGCTTTGCTTTATGTCCCACTTGTTGACAACAATCACGCTTGGCTTGCCAGCCTCATGAACAAAGCCTGCAATGCGAGTGTCTTGCTCGGAAAGCTTTTCGGCGCTTCCGTCAAACACAATCAAAACCACATCGGCCTCTTCAATCGCGTTCATAGTTCGAAGAACTGAATAGCCTTCAATCGACTCTTTTTCAACCCCTCTTTGCCGTCTAAGCCCTGCCGTGTCAACAAAGGCATAGTCTTTTTTGTTGAACCGAAATGGCACCAAAACGCTGTCTCTTGTTGTGCCTTCAATGTTGCTTACCACCACGCGTGATGAGCCCACAAGCGCGTTGACCAAACTGCTTTTTCCAACATTTGGCCTGCCAACAATGGCAATTTTTGTTGTTTTTTCATCACTTTTGCCAGCTTTTTCAGGAAAATATGACACAATCTTGTCAAGCACATCACCAATGCCTTTGCTCTGCTCGACCGAAAGTGGATAAGGGTCGCCAAGCCCAAGGCTGTAAAACTCATAGGTGTTTTCAACTTCAAAATTGTCAAGTTTGTTGACCACAAGCACAACCGGCGTTTTTGATTTTTTTAAGATTGAGGCAACCTCTTCATCATTGGTTGTCAGTCCGCTTTTTCCGTCAACCAAAAAGACAACGACATGCGCTTCATTGATTGCAATTTCTGCCTGACGCTTGATGTCTTGTTGAAAATGGTCATCGCTTTTCTCGTCAAGTCCGCCAGTGTCGACAAGCAAAAAGTTATGTCCACACCACTCGGCATCGGCATAAATTCTGTCTCTTGTAACACCTGGAGTGTCGTCAACAATGCTTATTCTTTTTCCACAGATTTTGTTGAAAAAGGTGCTTTTGCCAACATTTGGTCTCCCCACAATTGCAACAATCGGTTTCATATAGTTTTATATTATCATATTTAAAAAAGATTATCAACTAAAATTTGACAATCTTTTGCATGACTAGATAAATAAAATTTTCAAAATCAAGAAATTGAAGGCATTTTCGCTGACCATTTGACCAGATTTGATTTTATAGTCAATTTCATCAAGCAAAGCAAAAATCTTTTTAAGTTGCATTTTTGAAAAGTTTTTGCACTGCTCTCTTATCTTTTTGACGGCATATTCTTTAACGCCCAAACTTGAGGCAAGCTCGCTGTCTGAGCCATCCGTTATCGACACGAAAAACATTCGTCTGAAATGGTTTGAAACAAGCGCCATAATGCCCTGTTCTTTTGACAGCATTGAGGCAAGCGAAATGGCTTTGTCTATGTTTTTTTGCCCCAGTGCTTCGGTAAGCTCAAACACAACAAACTCTTTTTCTTTGACCGAGACCTCTTCAACCATAGCTTTTGTGATAAGCGGATTTGAGGTGTCGTAAAAGGCAAGTTTTTCAATCTCGTTCATGGCTTTTGTAAGATAGCCATTTGAAAAGTCCAGCAGTGTTTCAACGCCGTCTTCGCTTATTTGCTTGCCAAGTTTTTTAAGCTCGCTGACAACAACAGCTTTGGCAAGATTTTGGTCAAAACGACGGCAATCAACAAATTCAAGACCACCCTTTAATAATGAAAACTTGTTTTCAAAGTCATAAATCACAACAACTGTGCTTGGAACAGGATTGCCGAAATATGGGGCGATTTTTTTGAGGTCAGCAGTTGTCACTTTGGTGACATTTTTAAGCAAAATAAGCCTTTTCTCATCGAGAAGTGGCATAACCTCTGTGGCATCTAAAAACTTGTCAACTGAAAAATTGTCATCATCAAAACGGACAAAATTGAAATCTTCCATTGTCAGAGTGCAAGCTTTTTTGATCATTGAAAAAGCCTTGTCAAAAAGGAAGAGGTCGTCCCCTTCAAGAAGATATCCATTTTCAAGTTTTTTGCCTAGCCTTGTCTTTAAAGTTTTCAATCAATCCCCCTATAAGCAAGCTCTTCGCCATAAAAGGTGAAGTTTTCTTTGCCTGAGTCATAGCGTTGCCCGTCTCCAACCACAAGAAAGCTTCCTTCAAGTGAGAGCGAGTTATCGTCTAGATAAATAATATCATAACTGTCTTCATTTATCAAATCAAAAAGAGAAGAAGTTGAAATTTTTTCACAAATTAAAACCTTTTTGCCGTCAAACTCAACAATAAATGCGCCTTCTTTATAGCTCACTCTGAAAGCGCCAACCTGCAAAGGTGTTTCGCTTACGCTGTATTGACTTTCGTCAGACGAGTCGGCATCTAAAGAAAGCAGAACTTCTGCGCCATAGTCCTTCCAAATGTCAGCCGTGGCAAGATTGATGCTTTCTGACAAATAATAGTCAACTGCATAACTTCGATCTTGTGAAAAAAAGGTTTGATAATAATAGTCATCACCATAATAAAGCGTGCCACCATCTTTGGAAGTCAAGACAATCATTTCGCCGCTATAGCTTTCAACAAATGAAACTGAGGTGAAGTTGTTTGTTGGCAGATATGGAATAATCAGCGAAAGCACAAGCATAAATGCCACACAAGAGCAAACCAAAAGCCTGCCAATGCCTTTGACGACAAAGAAAGAAGAAAGTGTGAAAAAGAAAATCACAATCAAAGTGCTGATTGAAAGAGAGAATGGCTTAAGCGGAACTTGAAGCGTTGTCGATGAGAAGAATGAGGCTATGATAAAGACAAGGTCGAAGGCATAGTCAAAGACGACAAGCACTGGGCCAAGAAAAGGCATGAAAGACAACAGAAATGCAAGCACAAACAATGCTGGAAAAAT
Source organism: uncultured Clostridia bacterium (assembly GCA_944348085.1). Classification (GTDB taxonomy): domain Bacteria; phylum Bacillota; class Clostridia; order Christensenellales; family UBA1242; genus Caccovivens. The sequence goes on along the minus strand of CALVMU010000010.1, from coordinate 24,699 downwards.
TATTGAAAAGATTGGAATGACAAGAAGGTTTGCAAACACCGAAAGAAAGTTGAAACTTGAAAAGAAGGAAGCAGTAAAAGGCAAGATGCCGATTTGAGCGGAAATGGAAACTGCCATAACTGAAGCAACCTTTCTTGGCATGACGAAAGACAGAAGTTTTGTGAAAGGTTTTGCAAGAAGCAAGATAAACATAACGCAAAAGAAAGACATCAAAAAGCCAACATCAACAGTGGAAAGCGGACTGAAACAAACGATGACAAAGCCTGCAATGGCAAGAGAGTTGAGTCCGTCATAAGGCCGATTGCAAATGCGTGAAAGCAACAAGACGATTGCCATAATTGTTGCTCTGACCACGCTTGGAGTAAAGCCACAAAGATAGCAATAGAAAAGCAAGACAATAGAGATTATTGTCAAACTTAAAAACTTGTTGCCTTTGAAAAGTTTTAGCAGAAGCATCAGCGCGCCAACGATAAAAGCTATGTGAAGACCACTAACCGTAAGCACATGAACAATGCCACTGTTTCTGTAAACCTCGTCAACTTCGTCATCAATTCCACTTTGGTCACCAAATAAAACTGCATAGGCAATAAAAGCATTTCGTTCGCTCATGTTGCCAAGAAGAGCCTCTTTGACAGAAGAGCGAAAGGCCTCATCAATCTTCATGTTGCCTTCAGTGATAACAATGTCAGAAAAATTAACAGAAGAGCTGTATCCAATTTTATTTCTATAGCTTGTCAAATTAAACACGCCAAGATTGAAAGGCTTGACAGCCTCAACCGTGCTAGAAAATGCCAAGATGTCACCCACTTCAACATCACCATTTCCATAGACAAACAAACGGACATTCTTTGCCTTCTCACCATCTATTGAAACATCTTCAAGCAAAACATTTGAATAGTTTTCTTCACTTGTGAAAAGCGTGTCAGTAACTCTGCCAACAACCGCCACTTCACCTTCATACTCTCTATTGTCAAAACTTGTCATGCCAAGAAAGAAGGCTCCGTTGCCGACAAAGAAAAAGACGATAATCATAAGAAGTGGCAAAAATTTTCTATAACAAACTGACATGATTGCAACAAAAAGCAAGGCAACACCAACGATTATGATTGTCTCAACCACACCAGCATAAAGACTTTTTGCAACGACAGCGCCAAACAAAAGTGCTAGAAAGCAGTAAAATGGATAGCGAAAATTTAAAAACTTTTTCACAAGGCAAATTTTATCAAATATTGTCGAAATAGAAAAATAATTTTCAAAATTTTATTGAAAAACAGCAAAAAATGCTCGAAAAACTTAAAAAATTTGCAGTTTTCACAAAAAAAGCGAGCCTAAAGCTCGCTTTTTGCTATTCTTCAGTTTTGGTTTCTGTTTTCTCTTCTGTCTCGTTTTCTTTTGCCTGGTCTTCTGTCTGTTCACTGTTTTCTTCCGTTTGGTTTTCAGTTTGCTCTTCACTTTCTTTGTCAGTCGAGCCATCTTTGTTTGGCATTGAAACCACGCCAAAAACAACCAGCACACCAGCAATCGCCATGATTATGCCAGAGACCAGCTCGCTTTGAATTGAAAAGCCAAAGCAGTCGCCAATTGCTTGCAAAAGAACGACAACAGCACCAGAAAGAGCCGTCCAAAAACTGTAAGATTTAATCTTGTCTTTCATCTTCATTTGCCTCCAAGATTTCTCTGATTTCATCAATGTCGTCTTGCATTTTTTCCATGTCAGACAACCTTTCTGTCAAAGAGGCAATGGTTGCTCTGTAAGCCTGCTCGCGTTTTTCGCTGTCTTTGAGTTGCCAAAAAAAGAGAAAAACGAAAAGCACAGCAAAGATTCCGTTGCTTATCACCACTCTCAAAAATTCTTGCCAAAATTCCATAGATTTTTCCTTTTGTCATTTCTCTTTACATGAGAATTTTTCATAGCACCTCCATGCAAAAAAAGGAAACAAAAATGTTTTATTTTGAGCGGGTAAGTCCTTCTTTGTCTTAGTTTTCTACAATTCCGCTAAGCACAAGAGATGAAATTTTGGTAGATGGTCCTGATTGTGAGGACAACAAAACGACAAACTCTTTGCCAACAACATTGCAAGAAAGCTCTTGCAGTTTGTCTTGCCCTGCCAGAGCAAACGATTTTTCCTCTTCATCACTTTTGATTGTCAAGGTGCAATCTGACAGAGATTTTATCAATATTTTTTTGATTTTTTTGCGTTTTCCCGCTTGCCCCAAATCGCTTTTCACGCTTTGCCATTTGGCTGGAAGTAAAAGCGAGAAAGCTTTGCCTTCTTCTGTAAGCTGCCCAAGTTTTGCCTTGTTTTCACCATAAAAGCAAGCAATAAGCTTTGGTTTGTATGGGTTTTGCAGGGCAAGCATAGAGCGAATGTCAATTCCGCGCACAACCTCGCAGTGCTCATCTGCCTCGTCATAAACAAGAAGAGCGTTGTTGGCGAATGAGCTTGTTTCGCATCCCACCTGACCCTCTTGAAAGTCCATTTTGCAGGCAAGAAAATATTTGCCTTCAAAACACTGACCATAACAATTATTATTAACTAACGAAAGGTTTTTGACTTCGTTTGCCTCAACACTTCGCACACTTGAGCCGTTGAAATATTTCAAGCCAGACTTTTCCAAAAAATATATTCGGTCGCCACTGTGAGCAATCGAGTTTGGATAGATATAGCTGTCTGATTGATAGAGATGGGTTATTGCAAATTCGCTGTCAGAAGAATACTCTGAAATGCGAGTTATGCCATATTCGCGGAAAATATAAACATAGTCATCAAAAGACACTATCTTTGTCAAATTTCCGCGACTATCACTAAAGTCAAGGTTTTTGGTCTGCTCGTCACTCCACTCCAAAATGTTTTCGTTGTCGGTATAGACAAGTCGCCCTCTTGCCTCGGCAGTTATTGCAAAAAGTTTTCCAAAATGAGAACAGATTGAAATAAGCCTAGGCACATTTTCGCTTGTAAGCTGACTTTGACCTTTAAGCACAAGCAAATTTTGTCCCTTTCCTGAAAAAATCATAGAGTCAATGCCGTCAAGTTTGTATCTTATTCCAACTGGCGCAACAGTAAACGAGGTGTTGACAAGAAGTGTTGTCGGTCTTGCCCCAAACATATCGTCATAGCAAATTTTCATTTGGTCGTTGAAATACATGCTGTAATATTTGTTTTCGTCATTGGCTTTATCATACCACTCAAATGACCAAAGCGCGCTGATTTCATTTCCGCTGATTGCAACAGTGCTTTCGTTTTCAAGGTCAGTTTTTGAAAGCGGGCTTGCAAAATCTTCAAAGCCATAGCCACTAACAAGCGCTCCGCTGTTTGTGCGGAAGTTATAGCACTCGTCTGTCAAATTGAAATCGCAAACACTGTCATCTTTTCCAGTTTGGGCAGGCGAAGAAAACATGTCAAATTCAAATGTCTTTGATTGCGTCTTTTTCGTTTTAAGAGCATTTCTGTAAAACATCAAATCCACCTCCTCCGAGGTAATCTTGCGTGAGGAGTTTGCCGGCAGATATACTCCAAACTGTTTTTAAAACGCTCTTCAAAAATGTCAGCATCGTCAAACTTGCCTTGCATGAAAAGATATTCTCTTGCAACGCCATAGGCATAAATGCGCTCAGGCAAAAAGCTGTCAAAGCTTCCATCAAGCGAAAGTGGCGAAGGAAGAGTGCTATAGGCAACAATGGCCTTTTTGCAAAGGGCGAAAATGTGGTCTTGAAAAACTTTAAAACGCACCTTTCTTCCCAAACTGTTTTTGACATACAAAATTTTGTAAGGGGTGGCTGAAAAATTGGAAAACAAAATCTTGCCATTGTCAACCTCAAACTGTTCAACTTTTTTGATTGGCACAAATTCGCTTGCAACTTCATTACTCACAAGATTGAAGCATTTGACAAATTTTTCAACTTCTTTGCTTTCTTTGTCAGAAAGGCTTGCATTTTCTTCAATTGCCTTTCCAAGTTCTTCATTTTCGGTAAAATCACAGGCAAGAACAATTATATCTTTAACTAACATAGTGCCTCCTTTAACTTGTTTATTTCTTCTTTTAGCATTTTGCGGTAAAGTTCTTCATTTGCCCTGTCAATTTCTTTGATCAGTTTGTCGGCATTTTCACTTCTTGTTTTTCTTGCATAGTCAACTGCCCTTTCATCAAGGGAAGAATAAGGCAAGGTGAAACAATAGGTGGAAGATTGCAAAATGCTGTGCACTTCAAATTTTTTCTTTTTAAGAGAAAAAACAACTCTATAGGAGGGGTCGACCTCTTTCAGTCTGTCAGTGATAAACAAAGAGTCGCTGTCAATAAAAAGAAAATCCTTTTGATTTTTATTGATAAAATCTTCTTTTCTCATAAATTTTTACCCCCTATAAAGAGAAAAAGGCAAAATTTTTTGCCTTTTTGTTTTAGCCTTCGCTGTTTGAGCTTGAGTCTGAAGAGCCAATTGTTGAAGAAATTTTTGTGAGTTTTGCCTGTCCGCAAGGTTTGTCACAGATAAGCTCAGCGTATTTTACAAGAGTTGCGCTGTAAGTTGGTTGGTCAGCATTTTGTCTCAAAATTCTGCCATTTTCTCCTTCAAGCCATTGCCAGTCACAAAGTTCATGCATTGTGAAGTCGTCAGTGTTGAGAAGATACATCTCTCCTTCATCTACAAATCTGTCTGCCACAACTGGAATGCCGTTGTGAGTGATTGTTGTAAATCCGCCTTCCAAATTCATGATGTCAATGTTTCTCTTGCAAGCTGAAAGATATTGTTGATATGCTCTGCGAATTGCAGGAGTTGTTGAAATAAAGTTGATTTGGCTGTCATGATTGAAATCAAGTTCGTCAATAGCCTCTTGAATCAAAGTGTCAGAAATTTCAACATTTGAAGCTGGAACTGAAACGAAAGGTTTAAGCCATGGATAGTCAGTCTTGCTTACGCCATAGATTGTGGTTTCGCTCGTGTTAAAGATTTTGCCAAGACCAGAAATTTCATAGTCTTTTGAACCTTGAACATAAACTTTGTCACCAGTTTTTAAAGTTGCAGTTGTTGAGCCAGTTTCCTGATAAGTGAAAGTTTTGTTTTCTCTGTCAACATAAACAATCTTCAGTTTGCCAGCGTTCAAGCTTGCTCCTGTGTAAACATCAACAACCATGCCTTCAATAAGGTGATTAACTTTGTCGCAAGTCACAACTTTTTCTGAAACTGAAGAAACAGTTGCAAGAAGGCCTGTGCCGTCTCCATAAAGCATTCTTCCAAGGTTGAAAGAGCTTGCTTTTACAAGTCCTTCCATTTCGTCAGAAAGAAGGTTTACAAAAGCTCCCAAGTTGTTTGCTGAAGCTCTGATTGCTTTGTCAGAAAGTTCGATTTTTCCATAAAGGTTTTTAAGCTCTGCGCTAAATTGCACATAGCTGTTGCCAGTAGAGGTTGGAAGAGTTGATGTTTCGCTTCCTGCGCCAATACCGCCATTTATTCCGTAAGGTGCAAGTTTTTTGATAGATTTGCCCCAAACGTCTTTGCTTGTTCTTTTGATTTTTGCTAAAAGTGGATTAGCTCTAACATTGAGTTGGTTGGCAACCACACCAAGATAGACATTTTTAAGTGCACTTTCAGCAGATGTTAAAGTTACCATAATTTCTCCTTTTTAATGTTTTTTTGCAGTTTTTTTTGAAAAAAATGTCGAAAATCTTTAATTTTAGTCAAACATCCTTCTCACCATCTCTTTTGCTTCGGAAAGGGAAGTTGGAGTGTCAGGGCTAACGCTTGACACTCTTTCCCCACCCGCTGAAGAAATGACTTGTGGTGGTTTGTGCTTAGCAAGGTCGCTAAGATATTCTTGAATAACTTTTTTTCGGACATTTTCGTCTGATAAAACATAATTGTTTACAATTGGGTCGCTAGTTTTTTGCTCGGCATTCAAATGCCCAAGCACAACATTTGCCCACGCAACCTCATATGGACTGAGTTGTTTTGAGGAAGAAACTTTTTCTTTGATTTCCTCTTCAAATGGTTTTGCCATCTCGTTTGCCAAAAGGAAGGCAGAAAGCTGATCCTCTAAGGTTGTTTCTAGAGAAGTTTCTTCAGGTTTGTTTTCACTAGTTTCAGTTGAAACTTCGCTCGACTCAGCAAGCCTCTTATCTTTTTGCAACTCGCTTAGCAATTGGCACTTTTTGGTAAACTCGCTCTCCAGATTGTTATAGGCCTCTAACAACTTCTCTGCCGATTTGAATTTTCCATAAGCGCCTTGAGAGCCGACCTCACTCACAGCCCTCTCTTCTTCTGTTATGTTTATAACATTTGCCGGTTCCATGGTCGGTTGTTCTCTGTTTTCTTCCATTTTATCCTCCTATATATTTCTTGTGAGCTCTGATATGCTCCAAATAAATTTCTTCAAGTTTTTCATTCTTTATTCTTGCGTTTTCATAATCTTGTCCAAGCATAAATGCAATGTGCTCGTTTATGTGAAGCTTGTGGTCGTCAATTTCCATAACTTTGCAACTCACACCATCAAGCATCTTCAAGTTTTCATTGCCAGCTTTTTTGATGTGAAGCTCGTTAAGGTCTTGAGCATTCTCCCAAACACCCATGCCAAGCATTTCCAAAATCTTGGTCTTCATGCGGTTTGTAAGTTTGCCCTCTTCATTTTCAAGAATACCGTTTTCAAGAAGCCTGAACACCATTTCTCTTTTTTGAGCGGGCGAGGAAAGATTGTCCGATTGAGCAGATAAGGTTATATCATCACTTGTGATGTCAGAACTTGAGAAATAAAACATTTCAACTCCGCCAGACTGCCCAACAATTTTGGCAAGTCGTGGGAAAAGAGCAAATTGTTTGTAAAGTTTTAATATAAACTTGGCAAGCTGAGTGTTTGCCTGCTTTATGCTTTCGCTTGTGGCATTGAGCCTTGCCTCGTCTTGACTTATCATAAGTTCGAGCGCAACACCACTGATGTTTGCCGAAGCATAATCAGTTCCAAGCGTTTCGCTCACACCGCTGATGTTTGTAAACTCTTCAAGAAGTTTTTGTTCTTCATCGTCAATGCCAGTTGGAAGAGACTCACCTTCCAAAAACTTTGGCGCTATTGAGCCTTGACGATAGACAAGCACTTTGCCTGGGCACAGCCCTTCATCTTCAAGATTGTCAAGGTCAACAGAGCCGTCTTCCACAGAAAGCACACCCATAGAAAGACGGTTGACAAACTCATGTTTGCGGTTTTTTATGGCGTTGTATGCCCTTTGAACAGGAATAAGCCTTTCAATTATGCTAGTTCCCCAAAAACAGCCAGGCTCTTCAGTGCAGGTCTGTCTGATAAATGGAAAGTCTCTTTCGCCGTCAGCGCCGAGTTTGTATGGAAGAGCTCCGTCATAGACCAGCCTGTCTCCAGCCACAATTGTAAGTCTTCCTTCAGGATGCTCAACGCAAGGACGAGAGTATCTTTCAATAACAATTGCACTGTCACTTTTTCTGCTTTCAATGATTTTTGGCGCTGTTCCGTTATAGCCAAGTCCGCCAATGCTTTCAGTTATGCTGTCAAGCGAGAAGGTGTTGACCGTTCTGCCTTCAACTTCAATGCCATACATAGATTTTATTTGGCTGGTCTTATATGCCTTTGCATGAATGATGCTTTGGCACTCATCAAGGCTTTCTGCAACCGATGAGTCTGGATAGATTTCAAATGGAGAGACAACTGAAACTTCAACCTCGCCACTTCTTATCTCTCGTCCCTTGTCATCTTTTCCAACAAGGGCGCCTTTAAAATTGTTCCAACCAATTTTATAGAAAACAGTTCCGCAAACCTCTGCCCACTTGATTGCTTTGTTTGTAAGAGCGTTTATATTCAACTTTTCCTTGACCGATTGATAGATTTTTTTGCAAACCTTTGCAGAGTTTTTGTCTTTTTCATCGCTGCTTGCTGGAATTATTGAAATGTCAGGCAAGTTGTTTGAAAGTTTTGAATAGCGAATATCAAAAATTGGCGCAATATGGTTGAATACTTCCCGCTCTTGCCAGAAAAATTGTTTTTCGCTTTCTTCCACGCCGTTATAGCCAACCGAGCAAAACTGATTGCCCATCAAAAAGTTCATATTCATTTTCCAGATGTTGTCAAAGCTTTTTCTTGCCATAGCTCTTTTGTTAAAATCTTCAATCACTTCTTTCACAAGTTTGTTTTCTTCTTTTTTCATGCTTTATCCTCAACTTTTTTCTTTAATTTTTTGCCATACTTAAAAGGACTTTCAAGCCCTTTTGGAATTTGCATTTTGCCAAGCGCCTCATACATCTCTTTCAGGCACTGCTCGCAAAAGCAAAGGTCTTTTTTGATAACGCCTTTGGTTGCAAAGCTATACTTAGCCCAATTTGTGCAACCTGAAAAGTCGCATTTGGTCAAATTTTTGCATTCACTGACTTGCATCATCTTCCTCCTTTAAAAGTTTTAAAAGTCGCTCCTCTTCTTCCAGAAGCTCTTGGTCACTCATAAGCGAAATCTTTTCTTGATAGGTTTGATAATATCTTTCAAGCAAAATTTTGACGGCGCTTACATCTGGACCGTAATGTTTTTTTGTCACTTTTTTCTTGACAAGAACCTCTTCACCTTCATTCAAAGCATATTCTTCAATCACCTCATCAGCGTTGTAGCCAAGTGCCTTTTTTAAAAGAGCTTTTCTGATTTTGTCCTCGTCATCCACTTTTTCCTCCTTTCCTAGAGCGCAACTTTTATGCGAATTATATGGCAAAAGAGAGGCTCTTTCAAATTTCACTGCCAAAAAATTGAAAAATTTTGTAACACTCGCCTTTCTTTCTCGCTAAACTGATAGTGTAGAGGTCACAATGGAAAAGTTTTTACAATACAAAGATTTAAGTTATTTCTATCAGACAAAAGAAAGTGAAATTCACGCCCTAAACAATGTCAATTTTTTCGTTGAGAAAAACACTTTTGCTTCGCTTGTTGGGCCAAGTGGTTGCGGAAAAACAACAATGCTTTCACTGACCGCAGGGCTTCTTGAACCATCAAGTGGACAAATTTTGCTTGACGGAAAAAAGATAGAGAAAAATGACTCAAGAATCGGTTATATGTTTCAGCGCGACCATTTGTTTGAGTGGCGAACCATTTGGCAAAACATTATTTTGGGACTTGAAATCCAAAAAAAACACAAGGATGTAAAAACCCTTGCCTTTGCTGAAGAACTGCTCAAAAAATATGACCTCTACGCCTTCAAAAACAAAAAGCCTCGCCAGCTTAGCGGAGGCATGAGGCAAAGAGTAGCACTTATCAGAACACTGGTGCTAAATCCCTCGCTCTTGCTTCTTGATGAGCCCTTTTCTGCGCTCGATTTTCAAACGCGCCTAAATGTGTGCGACGATGTTTATGAAATCATCAAAAGCGAGCAAAAAACTGCCCTGCTTGTCACCCATGACATTTCAGAAGCGCTGAGCATGTCGGATAAGATTATAATTCTCTCCGCTCGACCTGCAACAGTGAAAAAAGAGCTTCAGATTGAGTTTTCTGGTTCAACTCCGCTAAAAAAACGCGAGGACGAAAATTTTGGCAAATATTTTGAACTAATTTGGAGAAACCTTAGCTGATGAAAAACAAGATTAACTACTCAAAAGCTCACGCAAAATATTTGAAAAAATTAAAGACAGACAAAATTATTGTAATCTTTTGGCGAATTGTAGTTATTGCCCTCTTGCTTGGGCTGTGGGAACTTTTGGCATCCACTGGCGCAATTGATCCTTTCTTCTTTTCAAGTCCGTCTCGGATTGTGTCAACAATCATAAACCTTGCATCAACTGGCAACTTGTTTATCCATATTTGGACTTCGCTTTATGAAACAATTATCGGCTTTGCAATTGCCACCCTGCTTGGCGGTTTGATTGCCATAATCTTATGGTGGAGCGAAAGGCTGAGAAAGGTGCTTGAGCCATATCTTATCATTCTCAACAGTTTGCCAAAAATTGCACTCGGTCCAATGATAATCTTGTGGGTAGGCTCAGGTCCAACTGCAACTGTTGTGATGTGCGTGCTTATCTGCATTATCATCACAATCATATCGATGCTGAACGCTTTCATTTCATGCGATAACGATAAAATACTTCTCATGAAATCAATGCACGCAAACAAATTTCAAATTCTGTTCAAACTGGTTTTGCCAAATGCCTTGCCCGACTTTATCTCTGTTTTAAAAATCAATGTTGGCATGAGCTGGGTTGGAACAATAATGGGTGAATATCTGTCAAGCCGAGCTGGCCTTGGATATCTCATCAATTATGGCAGTCAAGTGCTTCAACTTGACATTGTTATGGCAAGCATTGTGGTGCTTTGCCTGCTCGCTGCTGGAATGTATGCCCTTGTCATTCCATTTGAAAAGAAATACAAAAAAGGCTAACTTATCTTGCCACCGCTCTTTGACAAGGCAAATGACAAAATGAGCATAATCGACAAAACTGAAGCCGTTGGCTCAAGGTATGAAACGATAAAACCATAGCCTAAAAAGCTGAGCAAAAGTGGCAAAAGAATTGACAAAACAAAACAAAATGCATAGCTTTTCCCCTTTAAAGTGATGTGAAAATTGTAAGTTAGGCAAAAAAGAGTGGTGAGCGCGCCAAGGGCGATAACAATTTTAAGCATAGACCTCTGCCAAGAAGAGATAAGCGTCAAAAAGGGCATAGATGAAGATAAGCTGTCTTGATTTTGAAGTAAAATAAAGTTTGCAAAAAACAAGATTAGGGCAAGCACGAGGGCTGAGAAAAAAGCCACTCGTGTTTTGTCTTTCTTCTCTAAAGTCTGACCGAGCGAGGCAATGACAACGGCAGAGTTTGCACTGTTTAAGGCGCAGTAAAGAATAGAATAAAAAATGGACGGAAAAGGAAGGGCTGAGTCAGTTTGAGGAATAGAAAAATCAACATTAAAACAAAGCAAAAGCAAAAAAGCAAAAATCATCAATGGCACCAAAAACTGATTGAGTCTGTCAAAGGCAGAAAAACCTTTTTTCAAGATGAGCGCACAAAGAGCGACAACTAGCATAAGGAAAGCAAATTTTGATACTGCTTGACCTGTAATCTCTTGCAAACAACCAAACATTGCAGATGAAAATATGATGCAAATTGAAAGATTTATCGCAAGAAGCGGTTTTGATGTGCGCATTTTTGAGGTGACAGAAGAGCCGATTGAAAGCAAAAACCTGAATATAAAGAAAAACAGAAAAAAGGAAAGCGCTACGCCTAAATATGACCATGCTCCAAAGCGAGTAAAGAAAACGGCAATTTCTTTTCCGCTAAAAAATCCACAACCTAGCACCGAACCCACCATTGTCAAAAAAATGCCAAATTTTGCCATAAGGTATATTATTAATTTTATGTTTGTTTGATAACGAAAACTTTGGGAGCGAGGGAAAGCAAAAATTTTTAAACCCCGTTTAAAAATTTTCTTGCCTTTTGGGGAAAAAGGCAATCCTTTGCATTGCCCTGGCGGGCAAAACAAAGGCTTTCCCTCGCCTGCCAAAAAATAAAGGAGACAAAAATGATATCAAATTACTATCGACAAGGCTCTTTTGTTGACCTTCGCTCTTGCTGTCCACAATTTAATGGTTGCCTGTTTCCTTCACCTTCATTTTGCAGTCCATGCACTCCATGCTCGCCTTGTCATAACCCATGCAGTTGCAACATCAACACGGTGTATTTCTTGGCAGGAGCCCTTTTTGGACTTTGCCAAAACAACTGCTCAAGATTTTGATAAAAAACTGCACTTTTGTTGTGCAGTTTTATTTCATCTCTTTTTGCCAATCACTCAAAATGCTTTTCAAAAAGTCAAAAGCAACCTCATAAGCTTTGCCACCTTCAAGGTCACAGCCACTTTCTTTTAAGATGTTGCAAGGAGTGTCGCTAGAGCCGGCTGACAAAAATTTGAAATAATCTTCAAGCGCACCATTTTGTCCACTTAAAATTCTGTTTGCAAAATTGATGGCACATATAAGACCTGTTGCATATTTGTAAACATAAAATTCGGTAAAAAAGTGAGGAATGCGTGCCCATTCATATTGAATTTCTTTGATAAGTTTGACTTTACCAAAATAAAGCTTGTTCAGATTCAAATACTCCTCACACAAAAGGTCTTTTGTAAGGGGCTGACTTGCCTCTTGCAAGCTGTGGATTTTTTCTTCAAACTCGGCAAACATTGCTTGTCTGAAAATTGTAGACTTGACCATGTCAAACAATTTGTTGTAAAGCTTTATCTTTTCTTTGCCCTGTGCTCTGTCTAGAAGGTAAGAGAGCAAAAGCATTTCGTTTGTCGTGCTTGCAATTTCTGCCAAGAAAATTGTGTATTGAGCAAGTGCTCTTGGTTGCGATTTGTTTGAAAAATAGGTGTGCATTGCGTGACCAAGTTCATGCGCAAGTGTGAAAACTGACTCGAGGTCGCCTTCAAAGTTTGTAAGCACAAAAGGATGAGCGTCGAAAATGGCATTCTCGTAAGCTCCAGAGCGTTTGTTTTCGTTTGGAAAAACATCAATCCATCTTTCAGTTTTTGCTCTTTCAAGCAAAGAGACATATTCCTCCCCAAGTGGAGCAAGCGCCTTTTTCAAAAGCTCGATTGCCTCATCATAGCTATATTTTTCTCTTTTTTTGGAAGAAATGTCTGCCATGCAATCATAAATATAGAAGTCTTTTAAACCAAGAGCCTTCTTTTTAAGGTCAAAATATTTGAAAAGCACAAGCAAATTTTCATGCACCTTTTCAATAAGTGTATGATAAACCTTCTCGCTCACCTCTTCATGAAACAGCGCCTGAGAAAGAGCTGAGTCATAGTGCCTTACTTTTGCGAAATAGCAATCGGCTTTGACTTTGTTGATATAGTTTTCAGCAAAAGTGTTTATAAATTTGCCAAATGTTCCGTTCAGCGTTGCCATTGCATTTTTTCTGAGAGTGCGGTCGCTGTCGCGGACATAAAGGCTGTATTTTGATTGGTCAAACTGATAGGTTCTGCCTTTGCTGTCTTTGATTTTATCAAATTTCAGGTCAACATCGCTCAGATTTCTCATAACAGATGAATAGCCAAAAAAGTCCATACCAGAAAGAAGCTGTTCTTGGTCATCAGAAAGATTGTGCTTTTTCGACTTTTTTATCATTTCAAAATCGCGGCGATAGTCCTTAAATTTTTTGTCGGCAATGATTTCATGCAAAAGCTGGTCTGGCAATTTTTGAATTTGAGTTGAAAGAGGTGAAGTCTCAATTGAAAATTTGTTGAGCAAGATTGACATTTTTTGATAAAGCTTGTTGTTCTGTCCATCTGCCAAATTTTCATCTCTTGAAAGATAGATATAAAGCATGGCAGGCTCAATCTCTTTTTCAAACTGCTCGTCAAGTTTCAAATATTTCCAAACTGCGTCTTTACTGTCAAGTTTTCCAATAAATTTCTTGAATTTTGGCAAAAAAACATTGATTTTTTCAATTTTTTCTTCAAAATCTTTGCTGTCTTTGCATAGAGCAGTTTTGTCCCACTTGAATTTTTCTTCAATCTGGCTTCTTTTTTTCATAGTCTCACCTCAAAAAATATTTGTCTAAATAAAACTTTTTCCATGGCTGTTTTGTATGGTCTGGAGGGCATGCAAAAATCATTTTTTGTTTGCTGACTGGATGCTCAAACTCAAGTCTGCCTGCCCAAAGCCCAAGGTTATATTCTTTTTTCATATCAGCCTTGCCATATTTTTTATCGCCAACAAGCGGACAATTTATGCCTGCAAATTGAACTCGAATTTGATGTGACCTGCCAGAGACAAGTTCAACTTGGCAAAGGGTTTCGTTTTCTTCAGTTTGCAAAACTTTGAAGCGAAGCTCAGCTCGTTTTGCCCCAGCCTCGCTGAGAGGCACAATCTTGACAATATTTTCCTTCTCATCTTTTTTGAGATAGTTGATAAGCGTTCCTTCTCGCTCCTTGAGCTGACCTTGGCAAACACAATAGTATGTTTTTTTCATTGTTCCATTTTTAAGTTGTTCGCCTAGCCGTGAAGCTGATTTTGAGTTGCGCGCAAAAACCATAATCCCGCCAGTTGGCCTGTCAAGCCTATGGACAAGTCCAATAAATGCCTCGCCTGGTTTGTTATATTTTTCTTTTACATATTCTTTCACAAGACTAAGCATGTCTTTGTCGCCAGACTCATCCGCTTGAGAAGGAATGTTTTGCGGTTTGATTGCCACCACAACCTGATTGTCTTCATATAAAATTTTTAAATCTTTTGCTTCCATTTTTCACCTTATTTTCAGTTTTTTATTGTTTTTTGCGTATTTTTAATCAATTTTTGATGTTTTTTAAAAAATTTTTAACCCTCTTGCCCCACAAGGCAAAACAAGTCCGTCTTCACAAGGAAGGCCAATCTCGTCAGCGTCGATGTTTTTTCCGCCAAAGCATAGCGACAAAATGTTGTTTAACACTCCTGGCTGCAACCCTGTTGTGTAGGAAGAGATAAGCACAAAAAGTGGTTTCTCAGACAAAACTTTTTTGCAAAGATTGACAAAGTCAAAAAGGTCATCTTCAAGCTTCCAAGTCTGCCCATTGCCACCTCTGCCATAGCTTGGTGGGTCCATTATGATTGCGTCATAACTATTGCCTCGCCTTATCTCTCTTTCAATAAACTTTTTGCAATCGTCAATCAAAAATCTGATATTTTCAATGCCGTTTAGCTTTGCGTTTTGCTTTGCAAGTTCCACCATGCCCTTGCTTGCGTCAACATGTGTGACCTCGGCGCCAGCTTTTGCGCAAACCACGCTTGCCGCTCCAGAATAGGCAAAAAGGTTTAACACTTTAACCTTTCTCTTTGCATTTTTTTGGATCAAACTCATAACATCGCACCAATTGACAGCCTGCTCAGGAAAAAGTCCAGTGTGTTTAAAGCCCATAGGTTTAACGACAAACTTGATGTCATTCCAAGAAATTGTCCACTGCTCTGGCAAACTAGTGTTAAATTGCCACTGCCCGCCACCTGAATTTGAGCGCCTGTAGACAGCGTCCACCTTGCACATTTTTTCAAGGTCGCGCGTTTTCCAAATAACTTGAGGGTCAGGTCTTATCAAAACAAATTTTCCCCATCTTTCAAGTTTTTCGCCATCGCTTGACGAAATGACTTGATATTCTTTCCAATCTTTTGCTATTTTCATAATTTCCTCTTTTGTAAGTATAACAAAAAGACAACTTTAAAGCAAGCGTTCTAAAGTTGTCCTTGAAGTTAAATTAAATTTTTTTTGTCAAACTTTCGTTATATAGATTGAAAGATCGTGCTGAGGGCTCATTGAAACATTAAACTCACCTTCACTTCCTCTTTCAATTTTGTCTGCAAGAAGAGTTTTTGAAAGGTCGCTCTTTTCGCGCAAAACAAGGTCAATGTATTTTTCGTCGCCTTGAAGTTTGATTTCAATGTGGTCGGTAACATTAAGCCCGCTGTCTTTTCTTAAGTTTTGCACCTTTGAAACAAACTCGTTTATATTTCCCTTTTCAATCAAATCTTCTGTCAAAGTTGTGTCAAGCACAACTGTGATTTTGCCATTGCTTGAAGAAGAGAAGCCTTCTTTGTTTACGAGCGAAATCAAAAGGTCATCTTTTGAAAGTTCAATCACTTGGTCACCGACGCTGAAAGAAACAACCTCTCCAGCGCGAACTTTGCTTACAATCTCGCTTGAATTTGAGCTGTCCAAAAACTCACGGATTTTTCCAAGATATTTTCCATATTTTGGGCCAAGAGTTTTAAGTTGTGGCTTAAGCGAATATGAAACAAACTCGTCTGCGTTGTGCAAAATTTCAAGCTTTTCAACATTGAGTTCATCTTTGATAAGCCCAGCAAGCTCGTCATTAAGCACAAGATTTTCGCTTGCACAAACGATAACTTTCGAAAGTGGTTGACGATTTTTAACTCCACTTGTGTTACGACAAATTCTGCCGTTTTCAACAATTTCAAGCACTTTGTCCATGCCTTCGTTAAGCGAAAGGTCAATCATCTTTTCGTCTGCAACTGGGAAAGATGTGAAATGCACGCTCTCTGGCGCATTTTTATCAAGATTTCGCACCAAGTTTTGATAAATTTCTTCAGAGATGTAAGGCACAAAAGGTGCAATAAGTTTGCTAAGTCCAACAAGAACTTCATAGAGTGTTTTGTAAGCGGCAAGCTTGTCGTCACTCTCTTCACTGCCCCAGAATCTCTCACGAGAACGGCGCACATACCAGTTTGAAAGCTTGTCAACAAAAGCAGAAATCTCTCTGGCTGGAGTTTGCATGTCATATTTTTCAAGACAAGAATCAACCGTTTTGATAAGGGCATTGAAGTCAGACAAAAGCCACCTGTCAAGGAAGGAAAGCTTGCACCTATTTATGTCAATCTTGCTTGGGTCAATCTTGTCAATTTCAGCGTAAAGCACATAGAAATAGTAGACATTCCAAAGTGTGCCCATAAATTTTCGTTGAAGGTCAACAAGATTTTCTTCGATAAATGGAAGACCTTGTGCTGGGTTGCAACTTGAGAAGAAATACCATCTCACGCCGTCAGCGCCATATTTATTTAAAATGTCCCAAGGGTCAATTCCGTTTCCAAGACTTTTGCTCATTTTAAGGCCGTGTTTGTCAAGCACAAGTCCAAGCACATTGCACGCTTTGTAAGGCGCTTTGCCAAAAACTGCAGTGTTGACTGTCAAAAGCGTGTAGAACCAACCTCTTGTTTGGTCAATTGCCTCGCTGATATAGTCAGCCGCAAACGCCTTTTCAAAGATATCTTTGTTTTCAAAAGGATAGTGATATTGAGCAAAAGGCATAGAGCCACTGTCAAACCAGCAGTCCATAACTTCAGGCGTTCTGTGCATCATTTTGCCGCACTCTGGACAGGTCATTGTAAGTTTGTCAAGGCTTGGCTTATGCAGGTCAACATCAGCGCTTGCACCAGTTTTCTCCATAAGTTCTTTGACAGAGCCAATCACATGAATATGACCATTTTCGCAAACCCAGAAAGGCAGAGGTGTGCCCCAGAAACGATTTCTTGAAATATTCCAATCAATGTTGTTGGCAAGGAAATTGCCCATTCTTCCATTTTTAATATGGTCTGGAATCCAGTTGATGCCTTGATTGTTTTCAACAAGCTTGTCTTTGATTGCTGTGGTTTTTACAAACCAAGCATCTTGTGCATAGTAAAGGAGTGGGCTCTTGCAACGCCAGCAATGAGGATAGGAGTGCTCAAAAGGCAAAACTTTAAACATTTTACCTTCTTTTTCCAGTTTTTCGATTATTGGTTTGTCTGCGCTTTTAACAAACATACCCTTAAATTCAGTCTCTTCACTCATTTGACCATATTTGTCAACAAGCTGAACAAAATCAATGCCATATTTTTTGCCAACTTGAGCATCGTCTTCACCAAAAGCAGGTGCAATGTGGACAATTCCAGTGCCGTCTTCAGTTGTAACATAATCGTCAACTGTCACAAAATACCCTTTCTTGACCTTGTCTTTAACATAGTCAAAAAGAGGTTGGTATTTTTGATATTCAAATTCTTTTCCGCTCTTTTTATAGACAATTTGATAGCTTCCCTCCTCAAAAAGAGTTGGAATAAGCTTCTCAAGCATGATATAGTTTTGTCCATTTGCAGAAATCTTTGCATAAACTTCATTTGGGTTCATGCAAAGGGCAACATTGGAAGAAAGAGTCCAAGGCGTTGTTGTCCAAACAAGAAAATATGTGTTTTCTTCTTCAAGCGATTTGAATTTTACAAACACAGAGTTTTCTTTTAAGATCTTATAGTTGTCGCCATTTTCAAGTTCTGCCTTTGAAAGAGAAGTTCCGCATCGTGGGCAATAAGGCACAACCTTGTGACCTTTATAAATCAGTCCCTTTTCATGCATTTGTTTGAGTGCCCAAAAAATGCTTTCAATATAAGAATTTTCATAGGTGATATATGGTTTGTCCATGTCAACCCAGTAAGCAATTTTGTTTGTCAAATCTTCCCACATTGATTTGTATTGCCAAACAGAATTTTTACAAAGGTCAATAAACTTGTCTACGCCATATTTTTCAATGTCTTTTTTGCCGTTGAAGCCAAGTTTTTTCTCAACCTCAACCTCAACAGGAAGGCCATGAGTGTCCCAACCTGCTTTTCTGAAGATATAGTAACCCTTCATTGCTTTAAAACGAGGAATAACATCTTTCATCGCACGAGTAAGCACATGGCCAATGTGTGGCTTGCCATTTGCAGTTGGAGGGCCATCATGCAAGACAAAATATTTGCCTGAGTCTTTGTTTTGCTCAAGCGCTTTTTTGACAATTCCATTTTCCTGCCAAAAACTTGCGATTTTCTTTTCGTTTGCCACGAAATCAAGTTTGCTTTCAACTTTGCTATACATTTTTTCTCCTTTTTTTAGTGATTTTGCTATTAAAAAAGCCCAAAAAGTCACAAGAACCTTTTAGGCAAACCACTTGTAAACTTTATTTAGCAGGCAATCACCCACCTCTTCTATTACGGGAAGACCCGACAAAGTCTACTTTGAGCAAAAAGCTTGTTCGACCTTGCAGCTCCAAAAGTGATAACAACTCAAACCCCACTGTTGCCTTTCACCAAACGGCAACTCTCTTTACTAGGCATCTTTTAAGTGTCCTGTCTTTTATCAGCGCTTTTTTATTTTTTTTATTAAAACACAATCTTAAAGAAAAGTCAAGCGTTTTAAACACCTTTATGATTTTGAAAAGTTCATAAAGAGCGTTTTCATCAATAATTCTCCAAGATTTTGTTTGCTTCAAGCACATCACTGCCTGTCATAATTCCAAGCGGAAGCTGAGTGCGAAGTCCATCTTTGGTAAACAAAATGGCAAGAAGTTTATGATTCTTGCTGAATTCATTTAAACATTCTTCAACCGTATAGGATGCTGGTGCAACAACATAATAGTTGCTTCCCTCAAGCTTTGACAGCATATCTTCAATCTTGACATTTGACAAGAACACCTCAGCTTTTCCACCCGAAATCAAAAACTTGCCAAAGCCGTCCAAGATTTTCTGCCCATTGGCAACACCAATCAGTTCTTTGTCTTTATACACAGGCAAGTTTGAAAAGCCTGAGCTTGCAATGCGCTTGATGACCTCTCGCATGCTTGAATCAGCAGAGATTATCACCACCTCGCATCTTGCAACAGTGTCAAGCGCTTTAGGCGGTGTTGTCAAAATTTTTTCAATATGTTCAATTTTCTCAACCACGCTGTCATGTGGCTCTGCGATAACGATGTCTTCATTGTTGTTGTGAATGATTGCATTTCTAAGCCTGCCATAGTCAATCAAATCATCTTCATATTTTCGCACTGTATAGTTCAGCGAAACAGCTTTTCGAATAAGCTCAGAAAAGCCCATAGCTCGATTGAAGCCATAGCGCGTTTTGATAAAATAGTCGATATTGTTAAAGGCATCTAAAAATCTTTTTGCATTGCTTTCTTTTTCCATAAGTTTATCCTCTTTAAATTTAGAAAAAGTATAACATAAAGATGAAAAAAGACAAAATAAAAGAAGAAAAATGTCACAAAAAAAGGCAAAATTTATAAAAATAGATAAAAAATTGAAGAAAAAGTTTAAAAACATTGAAAAAAACAAAAAAATATGCTATCATAAACCTTGTCAAGCTAGATGGAGAGTTAGCGGTGCTCTGTAACCCACAATCCGCTATAGTGGGATTGAACGCTTGCCTAGGTTTAAATAGGTCAAATATGTGCAATTGTTTTTTGTGATGAAATTAAGGTCTTATGCAATCAAAGCCCTTGAACCATGTCAGATCCTGACGGAAGCATCATTAAGAGGTCACTTTGGTGTGCCATAAGGTGGCTTTAGTGGAGCAAAAAGCAGTTGAGGCAGTTGGTTTATTTCTATCAAAGCAAGTGCTTGACATTGAAAATTAAAGCGAGGTCACCCCTCGCTTTTTTGATTTAAATTTCTTTTTTCATTTCATCAACTTTTTTCTCAGCTTTTTTCATGCCAGCTTTAATCTTTCTGCCAGTCTTGTCCATACTTTGTTTGATTTTTTTGCCAGTCTTGTCCATTCCTTGCTTGATTTTTTCTTCAGCTTGGTCAAGTTTGTCTTCAGCTTTTTCTTCAAGCTTTTTTGCACTTTGCATAACTTTTTTCTCTCCCATATCCACACTTTTCTTGAATTCTTGAGAGTATTTATAAAGCACAACGCCAGCAATCATTCCTGTTCCAAAGCCAAGAAGAGCCATAAGTTCTTTCATTTTTCCCTCCTTATGCTTAGTATCTGCAAAAAATCAAATTTAATGCATTGTGACAAAATTTATCTTAAAAAAACGACTTGGCAAAATGCAAGTCGCAGATTTGATATAAATTTTTATTTTTGTCGTAAATTATCATTTTCATTGATTCCAAAAATTGTCTCTTTAAAAATGTCCAAAATGCTTTTGAAAGCAAAACCTTTTCCAAAAAGCAGTGTAAAAAAATCTAAAAATGACGATGTTGTGCTTTCTGGAGCTTTCTTTTCCTCTTTTTCTTTTTGTTCTACAGGTTTTGTTTTTTCCTCTGGCACAGGAAAGAGCCAGTGCAAGGCAACAAGCTTCTTTTTTGATTTTTCTTCCAACTCCTTCGCTCTTGCCTTATCATGGTAGAGGCGGACAAGTTCAAAAACTCTTGCAAAGAAATCTCTTAGCTCTTCACCTGTTGCCATTCCACCGATATAAACCTTTGCCTCTTCCAAAAAAATTTCAAACATTTGATCTAAAAATTCCTGACTTTCCATCTCTTGATAAAGCCTTAGCGCAAGCAAGACTGCCTCAAGCTTTTCTTCATAAACAGCTTTGATAAGAAGTTTGATAAAACTGTCGATATCTTTTTCATCAATAAAGTTTAATGCTTCACCTGCAAAGCGAGCAAAACAATCTAGCCAAGCGTTTAGTTTTGCTTGGCTAGGTTTGTCATAACTGTTTATTTCTTTTTTTATTTTTCTTAAAATTTGCCCTATTGTCAATTTTGTTTTCCTTTAAAGATGGTTATTTATTTTCTTTTGCTTTTTTCTTGTAATAATCTTCAACTGCAAGTTTGATTGCATCTTCTGCAAGCACTGAGCAGTAAACTCGATTGTCGTCAAGTCCACCAAGCTCATCGAAAATCTCTTTGCTTGAAACATTTAGAGCCTCGTCAACTTGAAGTCCAGCCACAAGGTCACAGGCAATGTCTGAGCAAGCGATTGTTGCAGGACAGCCAAAGGCTTTAAATTTTGCCTCGTCAATGATGCCCTCTTCATCAACAAGAAGATAAAGTTTGATAACATCTCCGCAACTTGAATTGCCAGCTTTTCCTGTTGCATTTGCTCCGCGAAGAGCGCCTGCATTTTTTGGATTTAAAAATTTTGACATAACTGTTTGATTATACATAATTACCTCCTTCCTGCTTTAGTGAGCGCAGAGATTGACCTAAGTTTTGCAACATCTTTTGCAAGACATTCAACAACATAGTCAATATCGCTTTTTGAAAGGTTTTTGCCAAATGAGAAGCGAACAGCGCTTTGAGCAAGCTCATCTTCAAGCCCCATAGCTTTAAGCACATGAGAAGGCTCAAGCGCATTGCTCATGCATGCAGAAGTGGTTGAAACAGCAATTCCGTCAAGGTCAAGAAGCATAAGCAGTGACTCGCCTTCCACCATTTCAAAAGACATATTGACCGTGCCATTAATCTTTTGATGAGGATGTCCGTTTATCTGAACATAGTCGATTTTTTCGTTTACGCTTTTGATAAAGTAATCACGAATTGCCTTAAGCTTTTGCTGATTGATTGAAATGTCACGGCAAGCAATTTCAACAGCTTTTCCAAGACCTGCAACATAAGGAACATTGACAGTTCCACCACGCTTGCCACGCTCTTGAGTTCCGCCATCAATCAAGTTTTCAATTGCTATGCCGTTTTTAAGATAGAGCGCACCAACACCTTTTGGTCCATAAATTTTATGCGCTGAGATTGACATTGCATCAATTTCCATGTCTTGAACATCAATTTTGAAAGCACCGATTGCCTGCACTGCATCTGTGTGGAAAATAACGCCATAGTCATGAGCTGTTTTTGCAAGCGCTTTGATGTTTTGAATTGTGCCAACTTCATTGTTTACTGCCATGATTGAAACAAGGATTGTGTCTTTTCTGATTGCGTGAATAAGGTCTGCAACAGAAACAATGCCATACTTGTCAACAGGAAGATAGGTCACTTCAAAACCTTCTTTTTCAAGTTGTTTGCAACTGTCTAGCACTGCATGATGCTCAATTGATGATGTGATGATATGTTTGCCTATTGATGCGTTTGCCCTTGCAATGCCTTTTATTGCCCAGTTGTCAGCCTCAGTTCCGCCAGAAGTGAAATAAATTTCATTTGACTTTTGAGCATTGATTGCGTGCGCAATGCGGTCTCTTGCTCGGTCAACAATGGCACTTGCATCTCTTCCATAGCTGTGCAAAGAATTGCTGTTGCCATAAAGAGCATTAAAGCAAGGCAAAATTTCTGACAAAACTTCACCAGAAACAAAGGTTGTTGAAGCATTGTCCAAATAAACTTTTCTACTCATAAAACACCTCTTTTTAGTCAGTTTTATTTTAACATTTTATAGCCACAAAGTCAATAGCAATTTTTAAAAATAGTTTTGTTTTGCAATAATTTTCACTTTTTTGCCAAAAATTAAGCAAAAATCCCGCAAAAAATGTAGATTTTAAAGAAATATTCTTGCTTATAAAGAAAAACAACGGTATTCCGTTGTTTTTAACTTTTTTATCATCCACGTCACATTTGGCTGCTTACATCTTCACCTTCTTTAACTTCTGCACTGTCATAAACATTGATATTTGCTGGGATGTTTGTTCCAAAAACTCTTTTTTCCCAACCATCTTCTTCTGTGAGGTGTTTTGGAATATTTACTGTGTTTAAGTTATCGCAATCACCTAAAGCCTCATCTCCAATTGATGTTACGCTATCCGGAATTGTTATTGATGTTAAACTTTCACAAATAATGAAGGCACGTTCTCCAATTGATGTTACACTATCTGGTATTGTTATTGATTGCAAGTTCCTACAGTATGCGAAGGCCTCATCTCCAATTGATGTTACGCTATCTGGAATTGTTATTGATGTTAAACTGTAACAAGCCCTGAAAACATCATCTCCAATTGATGTTACGCTGTCTGGAATTGTTATTGATTGCAAATTATAACACTCAGAGAATGCACCTTCTCCAATTGATGTTACGCTATTTGGAATATTAATTGATTGTAAATTAGAGCACACAGAAAATGCCTCTTTTCCTATTGTGGTTACACTATCTGGAATTGTTATTGATTGTAAATTAGAACAATAATAGAATGCCTCATCTCCAATTGAAGTTACACTGTTTGGAATTGTTATTGATTGTAAATTATAGCACCGATTAAATGCATTATCTCCAATTGATGTTACGCTGTCTGGTATTGTTATTGATGTTAAACTGTAACAACTACTGAAAGCCTCATCTCCAATTGATGTTACGCTATCTGGTATTGTTATTGATGTTAAACTGTAACAACTACTGAAAGCCTCATCTCCAATTGATGTTACGCTGTTTGAAATTGTTATTGATTGTAAATTAGAACAATAATAGAATGCCCCATCTCCAATTGATGTTACGCTATTTGGAATTGATATTGATGTTAAACTGTCACAACGACTAAAGGCCCCATCTCCAATTGATGTTACGCTGTTTGAAATTGTTATTGATTGTAATTTATAACACATAGAGAATGCCTCTTTTCCTATTGTGGTTACACTATCTGGAATTGTTATTGATTGTAAATTAGAACAATAATAGAATGCCTCATCTCCAATTGATGTTACGCTATTTGGAATTGATATTGATGTTAAACTGTCACAACTCCTGAAAGCATGATCTCCAATTGATGTTACACTGTTTGGAATTGTTACTGATGTTAAACTGTCACAACCAATGAAAGCATAATCTCCAATTGATGTTACACTGTTTGGAATTGTTACTGATGTTAAACTGTAACAATCACTGAAGGCCCCATCTCCAATTGATGTTACACTGTTTGAAATTGATATTGATGTTAAACTGTCACAAGCCTTGAAGGCATGATCTCCAATTGATGTTACACTGTTTGAAATTGATATTGATGTTAAACTGTCACAACCCCAGAAGGCATGATCTCCAATTGATGTTACACTGTTTGGAATTGTTAGTGATGTTAAACTGTCACAACCCCTGAAGGCATAATCTCCAATTGAGGTTACGCTGTCTGGAATTGTCATTGATTGTAAATTAGAACAACAATCAAAGGCATGATCTCCAATTGAGGTTACGCTGTCTGGAATTGTCATTGATTGTAAATTAGAACAACAATCAAAGGCATGATCTCCAATTGAGGTTACGCTGTCTGGTATTGTTATTGATTGTAAATTAGAACCATCAAAGGCATAATCTCCAATTGAAATGACCCCATTTGGAATATCATAATTTTCTAATCCATAAGGAGCAAAAGCCACAAGCTCATTATTATTATCTATTAAACATCTTTTATCTGATGTTGTTTTATATGATTGATTATTAGGTGAAAGATTAAACTCTTGTAAACTGTCACAATCATAGAAGGCTTGGAATCCAATTGATGTTACACTGTCTGGTATTGTTACTGATGTTAAACTGTCACAACCAGAGAAAGCATCATCTCCAATTGATGTTACGCTGTCTGG
>CALVMU010000009.1 GCA_944348085.1 uncultured Clostridia bacterium | reverse complement strand
ATCTCGGTTACACTGAACGGAATGGTGATTGAGGTTAATCCTATGCCATAAAATGCATAATCTCCTATCTCGGTTACACTATCTGGAATGGTAATTGAGGTTAAGCCTGTGCAATAAGAAAATGCACGCTCTCCTATACTTGTCACACTGTTTGGGATGGTGATTGAGGTTAAGCCTGTGCAACAAGAAAATGCACTATCCCCTATCTCGGTTACACTGAACGGAATGGTGATTGAGGTTAATCCTATGCCATAAAATGCATAATCTCCTATCTCGGTTACGCCTTGCCAAAACTTCTTTGGTTTTGTTTCTAGAAGTTTAAGGTCATCATTTGTCACACTAGACAAAACGCCATTTTCTTTTCTCATTTTTTCTTCCTTTGTTTTGATTATATCAAATCGACGGCAAAATTGCAAGAGGCTGAGTGCAAGCAACCGCATGTTTTTTGCTTGTCTTTAAACAAAAAAGAGCTTGCGCGCTCTTTTTTAACTTAGCTTTGCAAGCTCTTCAAGTTCTTTTGCAATGTCAAGGCGAGGGAAGAGGATTGAAAGATCTGCAAGCTTTTGTCCTGCTTTAAGACCTTCAAATTTGTCGAGGTTTGAAAACTCTTGATTTTCAATTCCAAGAGCAGAAAGCACCTTTCTTGATGAGTCTGGCATGAAAGGCTCAAGCAATTCACAGCCCAGTCTTATACACTCAAGCAGACTGCGCATGATGGCTTTAAGGCTTTCTTCTTGACCTTCTTGCTTTGCAACAGCCCAAGGCTGAGCAAGTTGAATGTAGGTGTTTGCCTCTGAAAAGATGTTGAAGATTGATGTGATTGCTTTTGAAACATCATAGCTCTGCATATATGCAAGCACATTGTCCTTTTCTTTCAAAACTTTGTTTTGCAGTTCAATTTCGTTTGCGCCATATTCTTTGACTGCTGGCACAACAGAGTCAAAATATTTTTTAAGCATTGAGAAAGTTCTTGAAACAAGGTTACCAAAGTTGTTGCAAAGTTCGGCATTAAATTTGGTCAAGAAATTTTCAGTTGAATAGTTGCCGTCAGAGCCAAAAGGAATTTCGCGAAGCAAGATGTATCTGACTGCATCGCGAGAATATCTTGGCGCCAAAATTCTTGGGTCAACACATTCTTTGACATTTGCCGTTTTGCTTTTTGAAAGTTTGTCGCCACCGAACAGCATCCAGCCATGACCAAAAATTTGTTTTGGAAGAGGAAGGTCAAGTGCCATAAGCATCGCCGGCCAAATTATTGCATGGAAGCGGACAATCTCTTTGCCGATAATGTGGACATCTGCTGGCCAAAACTTTTTGAACAGCGAGTCGTCATCACTTGCATAGCCAAGCGCTGTGATATAGTTGGAAAGTGCATCAATCCAAACATAGATTGTGTGTTTTGGGTCAAATTCAACAGGCACGCCCCACTTTACTGAGGTTCTTGAAACGCAAAGGTCTTGAAGCCCTGGTTTGATAAAGTTGTTGACCATTTCGTTAACTCTGGTCGATGGAAGCAAGAATGTTGAATTTTCTTTGTAAAGTGCCAAAAGTTTGTCTGAAAACTCAGAAAGCTTGAAAAAGTAAGCTTCTTCCTCTTGAAGCTTGACCTCTCTGCCACAGTCTGGACATTTTCCATCAACAAGCTGGCTTTCAGTCCAAAAAGATTCACATGGTGTGCAGTAGAGTCCGCTGTATTTGCCTTTATAGATGTAGCCCTTTTCATAAAGTTTGTTGAAAATTTTTTGAACAGCTTTTTCATGATAGTCATCTGTCGTTCTGATAAACTTATCATAAGTTATGCCAAGAAGTGACCAAAGCGCCTTGGCATCGGCAATCATCTCGTCAAGATATTGCTTTTCACTTTTGCCTGCCTTTTCTGCAGAAAGACTGATTTTTTGACCATGCTCATCTGTTCCTGTCAAGAAAAAAACATCTTTGCCTTGTTTTCTGTTGAATCTTGCAATAGTGTCACAAATAACAGTTGTATAGCAATTGCCCAGTGTAAATTTGTTGCTTGGATAATAAATTGGCGTTGTAATATAAAATTTTTCTTTCATAATGTCTCCTAGAGCTTATTTTATCACCACAGCGTGAGATTTGTCAAATAAAAAAGTGATTGTTTTGCTTCGACAAAATGGGAAACATTTAGACAAAAATTGGTCGCTTTTCATTTAAGCTGCTGCCGACAAAAATGTTAAAATATTGATGTGAAAAACCGTTTATTTATCCTTATCGCTATAGCCCTATTCTGCCTTTTTGTTTGGATGATGACCGTGCTAGCCTTAACCCTAACACCGACAGAAGCTTTTTTTGCAAGCGAAAGTGGATTTTGCGAGGTTTTTCTACAAAATTTGCATCTGTAATTGCTTTTTTTGTCAAATTGTGCTATCTTATAGCCATGAAAGTTGTAAACTTGACCTCTGGCAGTGATGGAAACTGCTCGCTTATAGAAACAGAAAACACAAAAATTTTGTTGGATGATGGAATAAATGCAACGCAAACAATAGAAAAACTAAAGCTCTTGGGCGTCGATCCTTCTTCAATTGACGCCATTGTGGTTTCGCATGAGCATAGCGACCACATAAAAGGTGTTGATGTGTTTGCAAGCAAATTTAATGTTCCAGTTTTTGCCCATGAAAAAGTTTGGATTGGGCTTGAAGACAAATTGAAAAAAGTTTCACTTAAAAATCGTCAACTTTTTGACAATGATTTTCAATTTAAGGATTTGGTTATCTCTCCAATCGAAGTGCCTCACGATGTTGCTTGCTACGGCTTTTCAGTGGAAGAAGGCGACAAAAAAATTTCAATTGTGACCGATCTTGGACACTATAACGACAGAATTTTGGCAAAAATGGCAGGAAGCAGGCTGATCTATCTGGAGTCAAACTATGACCGCGAAATGCTGTATAAAGGCACGCGCTATCCACTTTCTTTAAAACGCAGAATTGACGGGCCAAACGGTCACCTGTCAAATATCGACAGCGGAGAAGCGCTTGAACGGCTTGCATATAGCGGAACAAGACAGTTTGTGCTTGCTCACCTTAGCAAAGAAAACAACTCCCCTCGCCTTGCCTATTCAACCATTTGTTCACTATTGCAAAAGGATGGAATTGAAGAAGGCCGAGACCTTAAAATTGATGTTGCAACCACAAATGTTGGCACAATTTTCAGGTTAAAATAGCTTGAATTTACAAAAATTGGCGCAAAAACATGGACAAAATCATATAAAAATATGATTTTGTCTATTTTTTTTAATTAGCTATTGAAAAATGCAAATAAATATGATATAATATAAACGAAAAAAGAAAGATCTTTTTTTAGGGGGACAAATTATGAACGAAAAATTAAAGAAGATTCTTGACGCGCTTTATCGCAATTCAAACGACTTTCAACAAGCTTGTGAGAAAGAACTTTGCGATCCTCGCATTCCAGATTCTTCAAACTTTGTTTCTTTTCTTGTTAATGAATCCACTGCTATAGAATATCCATATTTTTATTCTATTTATAAAACATTTTGTCAAACTACATCTGGAGAAATGGATGCAGAAGTTCGTAAAGAAATTGAAGAGCTGAGAAAAAACACAATCTCTATCGATGTTTTGAAAAAAGAGTGCGAAAGCTTGGACGATACAACAAAGAATGCTTTTTTGAATAATTTGGATATTGTTGCAAAAAACGAGAAATCTCTTACTATGCCAATCATTGCTGCTTGTCTTGTAACTATTGCTACATCAGAAAATGATAAATTGGATAAGTTTTACGAAATAGCAACAAAACTTATTCTTGCAGTTGCACCAAGCACAAAAGATGCTTCTCTCGACAACTCTGTTATCGATAATGTTCTAAGACAAATAGAAGAACACTTTGACGAAACAATATATAATAAAACAAAAGCTTTTCTTAACAGCGCCACAATTATGAACCAACTTTCAGCAACGGCTTCTACCATGGAAACATTTTGTCTTACAACAAAAAAAGATGAAAGGATGCTGAGATATTATCAAAATGGCGAAGAACTGCCTTTAATTACAAATGAAAGTCCTTTAGATCCGGAGCCTTCAATAGAAGATGCCATAAAAACTTTTGATTTAAATGACAACTCAAACCTTTTAAAATTTGCACTCGAGAAGATAGATGACGAGGTAAGAAAATATTTTAAAGATAAAGGCATAGACCTTAAATATGCTATTCCTGCGACTGAAGCCGTATTTTTAACTCTTTGCTATCAACTTGGAAAAGAAGTTGACGACAATGTTTTGTTTGCAATTTCTGATCCGCTCAGCGACATGTTGAGCTACTCACCTTTTAATGAAGAAATTTTGACTGCAATCAAAGACATCTGCAAAGAGATTTCTGGAAAAGAAGTTGAGCTTGGAGAAAGTGATAAAAAATCATCCGATGAAGCAGCTCCTGCAGAAGGTCATGAACATAACCATCCAGAAAATAATACTACAACAGATTCTGATGAAGTAACAAAACCAGCTGGCAATCCACCAGTTCAAAATGGTCCTGCTCAATCCCTTGTAAAACTGCCTTCTAAACTTGCGGTCGCCAAACTTCAAAAATATGCCGCAGAAGTCCTTGGAACACATGGTGTTTTTGTAGGCGCAAGTGGAAAAGCTAAATATAAAAATGCTACTCCTGAACAAAAAAACATTATATTCCAAGTTAACAACGCTATGCTTCTGCCTAAAAAAGTCAAAACAATCACATCAAAAATAGTAAAAAATAAAACTCCATCCTCATATTTGGATAAAGATGTCGATCCTTCTGCAGAAGAAATTGTTTCAAAACTTGCAGATGTTTTAGCAGAAATTTATTCAGATCACAAGAGTAAATTAGAAGAATTGAGAAAATTGCAAGCAGAAATTAATAAAGAGCCTAATGAAATCACTCGTAATGAAATGAAAAAAGAATTTGAATCTAAAAAAGAGGCTTATCGTGCTGCAACAAATAAAGAAGGATTGATGAAAGAATTGAAAAGAAGAATTAACAACGAAGTCTTTAGAACAGTTAAAGCATTTGGTGATGATTATTCAGATAACTATAAATAATTTTTTAAAAAGCATATTGCTCTAGCAACATGCTTTTTTGATTTGGTCGAGGTGGTGGGATTTGAACCCACGGCCTTACGGTCCCGAACCGCACGCGCTCCCCCTGCGCTACACCTCGTTAAAACATTCAAGAGACCAAAAACTAAGGCAACTTTTTATTTGCCTTTTCAAGTTCTAAAAGTTTGATTTTTCGCTCCAAACCCCACGCATAACCAGTAAGCGCGCCATTTGCGCCAACCACTCTATGGCAAGGGATTATGATTGCAATCGGATTTTGTCCAATCGCATGCCCAACTGCCCTTGCTGACATTTTTTGTTTTCCTAGTTTTTGGGCGACCTTTTTGGCAACCATGCCATAGGTCGACACCTCGCCATAATTTATATCTAACAAACATTGCCACACCATCTTTTGAAAAGGTGTGCCATTTGGTTCAAGCGGAAAGTCGATTTTAGAGTTTTTGCCAGCAAAATAGCCCTCAAGCCAAACTTTTGCCTTTTCAAGCACCCTGCAAGTTTCTGTTTGCTTAGTTTCTGCTTTCTTAGTTTCTGCTTGCGTAAAACTGAGCGAAGTTATGGCATTTTTACTACTTTTAATCAAAATTTCGCCTAAAGGAGACGAAAAAGTTGTTTTATATTCACGCGTATTCGTCTTCATTGTCTCTGTTCTGCTCTCTATAATCAGGTTTTAACATGTCCTTGTAGTGTTCGGTCTCAATTAAAATTATATCAAGATGATATTTGTCGGCAAGCTCCTTTTCTTGTTCGGTTATATGATCGTAGCAAACTATAGCGTCTGGCTTGCTAATTTCCTGACCAGAAAGCATAATTTCGCTATAGCCTGAAAGGCCTTCGCCAGTTCTCGTTTTGCCTTTAAAGCCCTCTAATGAAAGGTAATCTGGAGTTGAAAAGGAAGACAAAATGCCTTCTTCTGAAAAGTCTGTGCTTGCATCACGGCTATATGCAGAAATCAAATTTTCTGGCGTTATTTGTCCATAAAAAGCAAATTTAACATTTGAAGCTTGATATGCTCGAATATTTTGGTTGTCAATAAGCGAAGTCGATATCATTTGGTGATAGCCTTGCCCTTCGTTTTCAAGAAATTCTTCTGGAGTGTTTGAAGAGTGAATGATAAGGTTAAAATCTTGACCATTCATAACTTTAACTTGCATTTTGTCATCTTTAAGTTTGTCAACTGTAGCTTGCGTTTGCTCATTTAAGCTTTTTACAAAGCCGTCTTTTAAACTTATTTCTAAGTTATCGCATAAATCATTCAAAGCAAGCGCTGAGCTGTTAATTTTATCCAAAAGTTGGTTGGTTTGAGATGGCACAGTCTCTGCAGAAACCAATTCTTTTATGGTTGGAAGCAAATCCAAAACTTTTTTATCAATAACAGACTGCTCTACATCTGGCAAAGAACTTTGATATTTTTCCACCATATCGATAATATTTCTTACATGCTCTTTCCCATAATTAAAATATCTTTGGCAAAAATCTTCAGTTTTTCTGGTGACCATGAAGGAAGAATATCTTCTGTCCAATCGTTTTTCCAGGTAATCTGCAAATGGAAAACTCAACTCTTTTAAGCATTTAAGCAGTGCATAGCCTATGTTGGCTTCACCTTCACTTCCTACAGTCAAAAAACTGGTAAATCTTGCCAACTCGCCATAGACATAATCGATAAATTGCTCGCTGTCAAATTCATTTTGTGAATTGTGAAATTTTTTTTGGCGTAGCTTTTTATCTACATCCTCATAAAACTGTTTTGCCAGTGGCATATACATTTGATACATAACTACTCCTCTCATGATAATTTTGGAGCAGGCAACGGGAATCGGACCCGCGAATTATGCTTGGGAAGCACACATTTTACCACTAAATTATGCCTGCATAAGCACATTTTAGCACAAAACAAAAAAATGACAAAGCATTTGTTGTCATTTGATTTGCTTTTGCCATGATTTGCTCAATTATTTGAATTTTTTGCTTTTGCAAATGGTATCGGTGTATTCAATGGTCGACAAGTTTGACGCAACTGCTTGAAAAAATGTCCGCATAAGGCAAATCTCTCTCGGTGTCAGTTTTTTAGAAAGACACATGGCAACACTGCCAGCCAAAGCAACCATTTCAGCCCCTGTCATTTCGAGTCCGTCTTCATCTTTTGTCATAATAATATTTATTCAATTCAATTTTTTTTGTGAAAAAACGCGCTTGATTTGCGCGCTTTCAGTTTTATTTCCATAAACTATAGATTATATTAAATTTTTGTTGCTTTCTCAAGTCTTGCAAGTGTTTCGCTTTTGCCAAGAGCATCGATAATATAGTAAAGTGATGGTCCGTTATCTTTGCCTGTGATTGCTCGTCTTGCAAAGAGGCAGGCTTTTGCAATGTTGCCTTTAAAGGCGCTTGGGTCCTGCTTGTAAAGTTTGTTGTCAATAGCGTAGCCGTTTGCCGCCGCAATCTCTTTGATATCTGCAAACCACTCTTCATTTGAAGATGGCATTTTAAAGCCCTTGAGATACGCTTTGATAAATTCTACAAAATTTTCTTTTTCATCAATTCCGTCAAGATTTGGCCTTTCAAAAGCATAGCTAAAATAATCTTGCATCATTTTGAGATTGTAGATGTCTTTTCTTGGTTTTGGACTGTTATCGCGCTCCATAGAGCAAAGTTTTACAAACTTTTCTTTGTCAGTTTCAAGTTTTGTTGCAAGGTTCTCATCAAATTCTTTTGCCCAATCAAACCATATCTGATAAAGTTTTTGTCCACTTATTTTTGAAATGACATTTTTTGCAATATCGCTCAGTTTGACAATGTCAAAAACTGGCGCAACGGTTGTGATGTCCTTTATTCCAAAATGGTATTCCTTCCAAGATTTGTCAGGGTTTTCTTTTCGCCAATTTTCAAAGCCCGAGTTGATAAGGTTGAGAAGATATTCAAGCACTGCCGTCTTTGGATAGCCCTCTTGGAAATAGAACCGCATGTCAGCTTCTGGATCTTTTCGTTTTGAAATTTTGCGTTTGCCCTCACCATCAATTTTCCAGATAAGAGGGTTGTGGCAATAGTGCATAGGTTTAAAGCCCAGCGCCTCAAAAAGTTCGACATGCATTGGAGTTGAAGAGATATATTCCTCCCCTCTCACCACGATCGTTGTGCCCATAAGCGTGTCATCAATTGCGTGAGCAAAAGCATAAGGTGGAATGCCGTCATTTTTGAGCAAAACAAAATCTTTGCTGTTTGCTTTGGCTTCAATTTCGCCTTTGATAAGGTCGTAGAACTTCACTCTTTGCGAGCCATCGTTTTTTGTTTTCAGTCTGATTGCAAATTTTTCGCCGTTGTCAATATGTGCTTTGACCTCTTCAAAAGAAAGGTCTCTGCATGGATCATATTCCTTTTCGTCATCTTCTTCAAATTTGCTTTGACGAGACTTTAAAACATCCTCTTTGCCTTCAGTTTTTTTGCAAAAACATGGAAAAGCTTTGCCTTCAGAAACCAATTTTTTTGCAAAAGCGCGATATATTTCTGCCCTTTGGCTTTGCACATAAGGTCCATATTCGCCAACATCTTTGCCATCCAAAGTTTGATATTCATCAGGAAAGATGCCAAACCTTTCAAGAATTTGATATATGACCTCTTTCGCCTCTTTGATTTCTCTTTTTGAGTCTGTGTCTTCAAAACGAAGATAAAAAACTCCCCCGCTTTGCTTTGCTAGGTTATAGCTTATAAAAGCGGGAAAAAAGTTGCCAATATGCATGTAGCCTGTTGGGCTAGGCGCAAAACGAGTCACCTCTTGCCCTTCTGCAAGTTTTCTAGGTGGATATTTTTGCAAAATTTCTTCTGTTGAGATTCCGCCTGGAAAAATAAGTTCTGCAATTTTTTGATATTTGTTCATAAAATTTCCTATATTATAAATTATGTGATGTTAAAATTTTATTAGCATAAAATTTTAATAAATTCTATCGAATTTTTGTGCTAACGCACACTCATCACTTTG
This sequence comes from uncultured Clostridia bacterium, assembly GCA_944348085.1. Classification (GTDB taxonomy): domain Bacteria; phylum Bacillota; class Clostridia; order Christensenellales; family UBA1242; genus Caccovivens. The sequence continues at coordinate 40,554 of CALVMU010000009.1, read as the reverse complement.
TATGTATAAACATCAGCCTCACCCTTGCAAGCAAGTTCGGCTTCCGATAATATTAATAAATTGTTGCGATTTTTTCAAAGAATTTGCCGATATAGCTGTTAGCGAAAGAGTTGTCCGCATAGAAATAGTCGTCTATAGTTTCAAGATAAATTTCTGCATTTTCAAGATTGTTTGCATATGAGTCGATGTTTCTTTCATAGATATTTTGATAATCATAGAAAGAGAATGCTGAAAGAGCTTCTTGAAGATGAGTTCTCTCATTTGCCAAAGCTTGCTCAACCTGTCTCAGTGCAACATAAGCCTCGCCTTTTTGATAGGTCACAGTCGCATCGCTTATGTTTTGAATGTTTGTAAGCGTCTGTGCTACGGCTGAAGATTCTCCCACTTGCTCTATCTTCTCGCCTTTGCATGAATCAAGGAAGAAAAGTCTGCAATCGTCAGCAAGAGAAAGTCTGATTGTGTCAAGATAGAAATTTGCCTGATCCACTGTGATAGATGCAAAGTCAAAATCCAAAAGTTTCATATCGTTAACGAAAGTTTTTTGCATAGAAAGAGCAAAATCGTAAGCTTTGTTGATAAAATCAATGCATGCGCTTTGATAAGATGTTGCAAAACCATTATAGACAAGTTGTGAAGAATTTGGAGCTGATGTCACAAGGTCATCATGTCGCTCTTTTGCTTCGTCAAAAGCATCGTTTAATGAAGCAAGTTTTTGCTCAAGATCACCATAGTCATGATTTTCGGTGTATTCTTCAAATTGCCAAACATTTGTTTTGATATATTCCATCACAATTTGAAGCAATTTTTGTTGGTTTTCATCAGAGGTTTCAAGCGCTCCAGAGTCATTATATTTTTGAAAGTTTTTGAAAGAATTGTTTACATCAATAAATGATGTGTCGCTTGTTGTTTTTGTGATAAAATCCTGTATGTTTTGATAAATTTGAGCTGTTGTTGTGCCTGAGCAACCGAATAATACAAACGCGCAAGCAACAAGCAGTAAAGCAACCAACGCTGATAAAATTTTTCTCGCCTTAACCATTATCTACCTCCTAAAAAGCTTTTAAGCTGGTTATACACGCCTGCGCCATCTTCAACGCCTTCAAAAGTCATTGTGAAAGTGACTGAAGAGTCAGTGCCAGAGGCAGAAGCAATAACAGGCTTAAAATTTGTTTGAGAATAAAGCTGATAGAAGTTGTTTATAGATTGGTATTTAGAAGAAATGCTAGAGTTAAAATAATAGTTTTTAAAATCTGATTGATAAGAGTCGTTAAATTCTGTAATAAAATTGTCGAAAGCATCAACCACGGCTCCAGCAGAATAATTATAGTCAGCAAGTGCACTGCCGGTTGTATCCGATTGAACAAGCTCGTCAAACTTGTCAGAAAGCACAGAAACATAATCTGTTGCCGCGCTCAAAGCAAGTTGCGTGCTAAGGTTGTTTTCAAAGCCGAAATAACTTTCTGCAAAGATATTGTTTAATGAACTGAAAGCTGTTTCAAAGTTTGAAAGCATCTCGGCAAAGTTTGAGCGAACTGAAATCACAGCTTCTCTCAAGAAGTCGCTTGAAGCTGAGTCAAGCTCATCTTGAACATATTGAAGCTCATTTAAAATGTTGTTTTTGTAAGTTCCAAGATTGTTAAGCGAGTTTGTAACTGGATGATAATTGTTGTAGAAATATTCATTTTCTTCAAAATAAACTGAATAATCTGCATATTTATCTACAATAACTTCAATGTTTGACAAAATGCTTTCAATGTCAACAAGCTCTGCTGTATAAACACTTGCGTCACTGCCAAGAACGACAAGCTCAAAATATATATATTGCCCTTTTGAATTACTATCTTTAAGCAAAAAGTTTTTCTTTTCATTTTTAAGCGCAACAACCGCACTGGCTGGATTGCCTGGTAAGCACAAAATGACGGTCACCACAATAATGACAATCAAAACCAAAATTGCAATCACAATAAGCCATTTTTTGTTAAACTTTTTTTCTTCTGCCATCTATTCCTCCTCTTAATCATCAAACACATCAACATCTATGTTTTCAACTGGCGCTTCTTCAATTTGGCTTGGAGTCGTTTTTGCCGTTTTTTGCACAGCAACCTTGTCTTGCAAGTTGACAAAGGTTGTGTATTGTCCTATCCAGCGCAATTTGACAGTTCCAGTGCCACCATTTCTGTGTTTTGCAACAATAAGTTCAACCGTTCCTGGTTCATCATCAGTTGGATCGTTGTATTTTTCAGGATTGTAGATAAACAGCACAATGTCGGCGTCCTGTTCAATCGCACCAGAGTCTCTAAGGTCAGACAGCAGTGGTCTATGGTCTTGTCTGCTTTCAACAGCACGCGAAAGCTGAGAAAGCACGATGATTGGAACATTAAGCTCTTTTGCAGCAATCTTAAGCGTTCTTGAAATGTCGCTGACTTCAAGTTGACGGTTGTCCGCTTTCTTTCCAGAATTCATAAGCTGGATATAGTCGACCATGATAAGATCAAGTCCGTCTTGCATCTTAAGTCGTCTGCATTTTGACAGAAGGTCAGCTGGAGTTGTCATTGAGCTGTCGTCAATGTAAAGTCCGCTCTGTTCAAGCTTTTTGCTTGCAGCCCAAATGCGCTTCCACTCTTCTGCGTCCATTTCGCCTTTGAGTGCTTTGCCCATATCAACTTTTGCAAGTGAGCAAATCGCCCTTTGCATAAGCTGTTCTTTGCTCATTTCAAGCGAGAAGATTGCACATTTTTTGTTGAGCTCTGTGGCAGCATGCACCAAGATATTCATAGAAAATGAAGTTTTACCAACACCTGGTCTTGCAGCCAAGAGAATAAGGTCGCTGTTTTGAAGACCATTTGTGATTTTGTCAAAATCGGTATAGCCTGTCGGAATACCTTTCAAAACGGTTGGGTCTTTTGCAATTTCGCCAAACTTATCGATAACTTTTTTGACTGGGCCGTCACCTCTTCCAACATGTTCAAGGCTTGAGCGTCCCTCTTTTTCAGCAATGTCAAAAATGATCTGCTCAGCAAATTGAAGAGATTTGTCTTTGTCAGAATTGTCAAAGGCATCTTCAATGATGTCTTGACCTGAGCGAATAAGCTTTCGTCTTATTGAGTCTGATTTGACAATGTCGCAGTAATACTTAAAGTTTGCAGCTGATGGAACAACATTTGTAAGCGTCATGATATAGTCAATTCCGCCAACCTTTTCAAGCATGCCATCTTTTTCAAGTTGATCAGTCAAAGTGACGAAGTCAACTGGTATTGACTTTTGATAGACTTTGTTCATCGCTTTGTAAATCTGAGAGTGAGCTTCAGAATAAAAATCGTTCTCATGCATAATGGCCAAGATGTCGATCTGTGATTGATTGTCAATCAAAATACAGCCGAGAACTGCTTGCTCAGCTTCCAAATTGTGTGGTTGAATTCTATAATCTCTAGCCATTTTGTCCTCCTAAAGTTTCAACAAAGTCAAACTATTTTTTTGTGAAAGGGTCTTTGTAACTTTCCTTTTCCTGTTTTATCTTGTTCTTTTTGTCTATTTTAGCACAAATAAGCCAAAAACACAAATATACAACAGCAGTTATCACAATAATAATAAATCCAGACAGCACAGGTGAAAGACCAGCATAGTTTATAAGTGTGAAAACTATGACTGCATCAAAGAGGAAGATGCACAGCAAAAACCACATCAACCTTTTTGAATTTTTTCTTAAATCTCTGCTCTCTTCTGGTTTCATTAAATTTCCCCTCTCAAAATTTTGCCTTTTTCACGAAGTCGCATATTGTGGTCAAGAATGATTTTTCTGATTCTCATGCTTTTTGGTGTGACTTCCAAAATCTCGTCGTCAGCCAAAAATTCAATAGCATCTTCAAGCGACATCTTTCTTGGTGGAGTAAGTCTGAGCGCATCATCTGAGCCAGACGCTCTGCAGTTTGAAAGATGTTTCTTTTTGCAGACATTGACCACAATGTCGTCGCCTTTTGGGTTTTGTCCAACAACCATGCCAGCATAAACTGGTGTGCCAGGTCCAATAAACAAATCGCCTCGCTCCTGCGCATTGAACAAGCCATAAACAACAGCCTCGCCAGTTTCATGCGCAATAAGAGAGCCATATTCTCTTCGTTTTATCTCGCCCTTCCAAGGTTGATACTCAAAGAAAATTGAATTGATGATGCCTTCGCCTCGAGTGTCGGTAAGAAGTTCGCTCTTAAAGCCAAAAAGTCCACGAGAAGGGATTGTAAATTCCATTTTCATTCGTTTGCCATGTGGTGTCATGCCAACAAGTTCACCCTTACGAACGCCCATCTTTTGCATCACGATGCCAGTGCAATCTTCTGGAACATCCAAGAACAGCCTGTCAACTGGCTCACACTTGACGCCGTCAATGGTTTTAATCAAAACTTTTGGCATTGAAACTTGAAACTCATAGCCGTCACGCCTCATATTTTCGATAAGAATAGAAAGGTGCATTTCACCTCGACCACAAACTTTGAAGCGCTCTGCTGTTTCGCCGTCAGTCACTCTAAGCGACAAATCTTTGACAGCCTCTTTGTAAAGTCTGTCTCGAATATGTCTTGAGGTGACAAATTTGCCTTCTTTGCCAGCGAATGGGCTGTCGTTGACCATAAATGTCATTTCAACTGAAGGCTCTGCAATCTTGACAAATTCAATTGGCTCTACGCTGTTTGGGTCACAAATTGTATCACCAATCTGAACATCTTCAAGACCAGCAACGCAAGCAATTTCACCAATTTCAACTTTTTGAACAGGCACTTTTTTAAGGCCTTCAAAAACAAACAAGCTGACAACCTTGCTTCTGACCATTTTCTTTTCGTCATGATAGTTGCAAAGCACCACGCTCTGTCCAACGGCAAGCGAGCCTCTGCTGAGTTTGCCAACAGCAAGTTTGCCGACATAGTCGTTATGCTCTGCTGATGAGATAAGCATTTGGGTTGCGCCATTTTCGTCACCGCTTGGCGCTGGAATATGTTTCAAAATTGTTTCAAAAAGTGGAGTCATATCTTCACCAGCTTTTTCTGGGTCAAGTGAAGAAACACCATTTCTTGCTGATGCAAAAACAAATGGGCTGTCAAGTTGCTCATCGTCTGCATCAAGGTCAATAAGAAGTTCAAGCACTTCATCAACAACTTCGCTCACGCGAGCGTCAGGTCTGTCGCACTTATTTACAACCACAACAACCTTAAGCTTGAGAGCAAGCGCCCTTTCAAGCACAAAACGAGTTTGAGGCATAGGTCCTTCAAAAGCGTCAACAACAAGCAAAACGCCATCAACCATTTTAAGAACGCGCTCCACTTCTCCGCCAAAGTCAGCGTGTCCAGGAGTGTCGATGATGTTGATTTTAACGCCATTAAAAACACATGAGCAGTTTTTTGAAAGAATTGTGATTCCTCTTTCACGCTCAAGTGCATTTGAGTCCATAACGCGATCTTCCACAGCTTGGTTGTCTCTAAAAACCATGCCTTGCTTTAAAAGAGCATCGACAAGTGAAGTTTTGCCGTGGTCAACATGCGCAATAATTGCAATGTTTCTTATCTTTTCGTTTATCATAAATATCTGTCCTTTTAACTAAGCCTATCCCTCTAAAACTATATAATTTTAGCATACTAAAATGATTTTTTCAAGTGGTATGTAATTATTTTTAAATAAAATATAATATATTGCCAAAATTTTTAACAATATTTTGGTTTTACTCTCTTTCGGTAAAAAAGAACTTTCTTTTGCCAGAAAGTTCTTTTCTTTTTATTTTTTGTTGTTTAAATCAGAAATCTCTTTAATCAGTTCTTCAAGGCGTTTGTTGATGTTTGCAAGCTCTGTCTCTGACTTGTCAGTTTGTTTAACATTTTCGGCTTTTTCTTTCAAGTTTTCAACGGTTTTCATGATTTCGTCTTTTTCCTTGTCGATAGCCTCAGTGTTTTCACCATTGACAACATCATCAATTTCAGAATTGATAAACGCTTTCATTTTGCTGAGCTTTTCCTCTTCTTCTGAAATCAACTTGCTGATTTGCGCCAAGGTTGGAGATTTTGTTTTTGCAGGAGCCTTCTTTTCTGTGGTCGCTTTTTTGGTTGAAGATTTTGACGCACCAGTTTTTGCACTTGTTTTTGCAGTTGTGCTAGCTTTCTTGGTCGTGCTTGGTTTTCTGCCAGCGGTCTTTTTGTAAGGACTGCGTTTTTTCGCTGGTTTTTCTTCGATTTTTGCCTCTTCTGCTTGAGCCTCTTTGACCTCTTTTCTTGGTCTTCCGCGTTTCTTTGCTTCTTTTGGCTCAGGGTTTTCTGAAACTGGTTTGCGAGGCCTGCCTCTCTTCTTGGCAGGTTTTTCTTCTGCCAAAGTCTCGCTTGTCACAGCTGGAGTCCCTTCTGCTTGAGCCTCACTTGCCTCGTTTGAAGTTTCTTTTGTCTCTTCTGGTTTTTCTTCTTTTACCTCAACTGCCTTTTCTTCAGGTTGAGCTGTATCATCGCTGATTGGAGCACCAAACTGCTCTGCAATTGCCTTTTCAATTTCTGCTTTATCTTCTGGGTTTTCATTGTCAGGAAGCTCAAAGTTTCCAAATTGGTCATCCAAAATTTCTTTCTCTGTCTTTTGTTTTTCCTGTTCAATGATGTTTCCGTTTATGTCATAAACAACACCGTTTTTGTCGTGATACAAGCCATTTGGATCATGGTAAGAGCCGTCTTCATAAACATAGTTGCCGTTTTCATCATATTTTCCTGGCAAAGTTTCTGGAGCAACCTCTTTTCCTTCTTTTTCAAGCGCATCACGCAAAACCGCGTTTTCGTCAACCAATCTTTTAAGTTGAGTTTGAACAACCATAAGTTGATTGTCGCTTTCTGCAACCTTACTGCGAAGGTCAATAACTTCATTTTTAACTTTCTTCTCAGCTCGATTCATTGAAACCTTCAAAACTTTTTCGTAGAAGGCTTGATATTCTGCAAGCATTGCTTGTTCAACATCAATCTTAGACTCGTCAAGTTGAGCATGAAGCTCTTGAAGTTGTTTGTTAAGTTCGTCATTTGAAATTGCAAATTGTGTTTCTTCTTGGTCATATTCAGATTGGAACTGCTCTTGTTTTGCTCTGTCTTGGTCTTGTCTTGTCTTCAAGAAAGTCACTTCCATACGGTTTGTTGTTGCCTCTTGTTGTTGAAGAAGCTTTGCAATGCTTTCTTTCATAGACTGAATTTTTTTCTGCAAATCTTTTTGCTTGTTTTCATAGTTTCGTTTTAACGCTTCTTTCTGAGCTTCAATGTCGGCAATCTTTGAAAGAATGTTTTGTTTTTTGTTGATATAGTCTTCACTTTCCTTCATAGCTCGCTCTAAAACAAGCGCACCGTCAACGCCAGCCTTTTCAAAGTTGTATTCAACATATTCAGTTTCTTTTTGTTTTGCTTTTTCAAATTCTTCTTTGGCTTTTCTTGCCTTAGCCTCATAAAACTCTCTAAGTTGAGGATTTCCTCTAGTGATTTCCTTTTGAGTGAAGAGAAGTTCATAGTCAATGTATTCAGGCAAATCCACGCTAGCATTTGTGATAAACCTTGCAAAGATGTGATAGTTTTGATAGATATCGTCAAGGTTCATAACTCTTTTTGCTTTAAGAATAATCACAACAAGCACGCCCAAAACAAGCACAAGCACAGGAATAACAAATGCGATGGCAAAAAGGTTAAGCGAGAAAGCCCTGCCTGCTTGAGAGGCAAAACCAAACAAAAGGCAAACAACTGCCCAAGCAGAAGTGAGCAAAACCAAATTTTTGATATTGCTTGCCCAGCTGCTTGTTTTGAGTGGCTTTTCAATCAAGTTTTCTTCTGACAAATAGTTTGTTGGCCCACCTTCACGGAACAGAATAAATTGTTGCCAATAATAGACAACTCGCTTGGTGCCTTTTTTGACAAGATTGCTGAATTCTTTTATGTTGCCCTTGTCAAGTTTTTTGTTTTTGAACAACCAGTTGTTGTATTTGACAAGGCTTCTTTTAAGTCTTGCCTCATAAGAAAAGGCAGATTTCAAAAGAAACAGCAAAATGAAAAACACTTCAACGCCAAGAGCAATGCCAAGATATCCTCCAAAGCCAATTGCTGCAGTAAGTTGAGTAAAGAAAGATGTGATAGCACTGTCAATATCGGCCAACATTGAAATAAACATAATTTCACTCCTTTTTCGCAATTAGTATAACACATAAAAATTATTTTACAAACAAATTCAACAAATTTCTTCAAAAATTGCAAAATTTTTTTTGATTTTTAAATTTCAATTATCGTTTTCTTCTTATAAATAAAGGCGAAAAAAGATTGAAAAAATATATGAAAAAAGCAAGAATTTATTGAAAATTTGAAAAATTCTTGCCTTTTTTAATTAAAATTCAATTATTTTTGCATATTTTAATGATAATAAATATTTTTTTATAGTTTTGTTTGGAAAAGCTTTGATGAGCGCCTTTTCATAAAGGTCAAGTTGAGCCTTGTATCGTTTTTTCAAAATTTCCTCATTTTTTTGCGAGGAATATTTATAGTCAATAAGCACAACCTCTTTTTCGCTTACAGAGCAGAAGTCAATCGCACCTTGCACAACAATCTCTTCATCACTTTGCTCAAGTGGCAGGCTCATGACAAATTGCTTTTCCTTATATATTTGCCCTTTTCCGCTGACTGATTTTATCAGCATAATATTTTGAAAGAGGACATCTTTATCAATAAAAGACAAACTTTTTGAAAGCTCCTCGTCTTGCTCAAGCTCTTTTTCAAGGTCAATTAAGGAATTTATCTTTTCAAAATCAAGCTTTTCAAGCGCCAGGTGCACAGCATCTCCTTGCAAAATGCTCTCTTCGCGCAAAACCTTTCCTCGCTCAGAAAAGTTCGCTTCACTCAGGAAATCCTTTTCTTCATTTGCAAGCAATGTCACTGACCTTTTAAGCTCAACTATCTCGTTAAGCCCTGAGTATGTTTGATTTTTAAGCAATTTTCTGACCTTTTCCTCATCAAAGTCAATCAAATTTTCTTTTTGAGCAAGAGCTTCCTCCTCTTGCTCACCTTCCACAATTTTGACAGAAAAGTTTGCTGTTTGAAGTTCTCCGTCTGTTACAAGCCTTTCCACTCCACCACAACCAAGGCTGAAAAGCAAAAAGTCAAAGTAAGTCGAGCATTCTTCTGGTTTTGTTTTTGCCAGTAGGTTTGCTTGCGTGCCGCACAGCACAAGGTGATTTTTGGCGCGAGTTAGCGCAACATAGAAAATCATAAGCTCGTCAACAAAGCTCTTCTTTTTTGCCTCCAACTTGATTGCTCGCAAAACAGGCGTTGTGCTTTTGGTCAAAGTGACATCATCATAGACATTTGTGCCAAATCCAAACCTTTTTGAAATGGCATAAGGATTTGTGTTTGCTCTGTCAAAATTGTCACCACAACCTGCCAAAATAACAATTGGATATTCAAGCCCTTTTGTCGCATGGATTGTGGTCAAAAGCACAGAATTTTCAGTTTGAGAAACTTGCGCCGACTTTACATTCAAGTTTTCAAAGCCTTCAATAACTGCTTGGAGATTGAAGTCGGCGTTTATTGAACTGATAAAACTGTAAAACTGCTCGACGCTTTGCTTGTCTTCTAGAGTGTTTGACGAAAATTTTTCAAAGAAATGGGTTTGAGAAAGTTTTTGTTTAAGCGTTTTGATTATGCCATAAAGACCACAGTTAAAGGCAAAATCGCTTAAAAATTGATAAAATTTTTCAATTTTTTGATTGTTTTGCCTCAATTTTTCAGTTTTTTCATAAAATTTTCCTTCACCAGACAATGAAATCGAAGCAAGCTCGTCAAGCGAAAAATCACCAAATGGCGAGTGCATCACTGTGGCTAAAGCAATGTCATCTTTTGAAGAAATTGCCAGTTTTATAAGCGCGCACAAAACCTTGACCGCGTTGTTCTCAAAAAGTGAATTTTTTGAATCGGTTATTGCGCTGATGCCGTTTTGACTCAGAAGTCTGTAGCACTCTTGCATAACATTGTTTCTGTTTCTAAACAAGATTGCAATGTCTTGAGGTCTGACTTCTTCAAAGCTGTCATTTTGTGGGTTATAAATCTTGCTTGCCAAAAACTCTTTAACCTTTTTGACAATCGCCCTTGCTTCAACCTTGCCATTGCTTTTGTTGGTCAGAGGATCCTTCGTGATGTCATAAACCTCGAGCGACTCTTCCGCATCGTTTTGCTCTTCTTGACATATCAAAGCCTGCACTGCCTCTTGACCATCAAATTTGAAGTCTTTTTCGCCTTTAAACATTGAAGTCTCTTTATAATCCACGCCAGATGAGTTTTTTGTCATCACTTTTTCAAAAATAAAGTTGACAAAATCAAGAATTTTTTTATCGCTTCTGAAATTGGACTTAAGAAACAGCGCTTCTGAGTTTTCATCGGCAGAAAAATCGGCAATATCTTGAAGCATAATGTCCATGCTTGCATTTCTAAAGCCGTAGATGCCTTGTTTGATGTCGCCCACAGCCACAAACATGCCTTTTTGCGCAATAGGTTTGATTATTGACTCTTGAAGCGCGTTTGTGTCTTGGTATTCATCAATAAAGATATAGTCATAGCTCTCTTGCAAAGCAGTCAAAACCTCGTCGTCTTCAAGAAGCGATTTTGTAATCTTTTCAGCATCGGCAAAATCAATAACATCTTGATTTTGTTTGATTTTTACATAATTTTGCTTGAAATTTTGATAAAATTTTAAAATTGCGTTGCCAAGAGTGTTTAATTTCTGCTTTTGCAAAGATAATGGCGAAAAGTCATATTGCGACAGCGAAAAGATCAATTTTTTCAGCCCGTCGCCAACCGCTTTGAGAAGTGCTTTGCCTGCAACATCAGCGGTCTTGCCAGGAAGCCTTGGAAATGTGATGCCAGACAAGGTCTTTGCATTTTCAATAAAGTCGTCACTCAGAGGGCTTTTCAAAACATTCTGCAAAAAGTCAAAATATGTGACCAGTTGAGGCTCTGAGCTGTTGAAGGCGAACAGTTGCTCAGTAAGAGAGATAAAACTTTCTTTTAAATTTTGATTGAGCGCACTGCACGCTTCACTGAAAAGTTTTTCGCTGTTATTTAAAATATAGTCAATAAAATATTCTTCATCATCTTGGCTGTCAAAATAGCTTAAAAGATATTGCATGCAAGCAAAGATGTTGTCTTTCATCTTTTTAAAAGCAAAGAAAATTTGTGAAAACTCATTCGTGTTTGTTGTAGAAAACTCCTCAACAGTCCTATCAAATGCCCTTTGCATCAAAAGAACGCTTTGTCTTTCATCGACAACAGAAAAGTTTTCGTCAAGATAGGTCTTTGACAGGTTTTGCTTTATCACTTTTTCGCAAAATGCGTCAATTGTGCTTATGTCGCTTGAAGAGATTTCGTCAATTTGCTGAGACAAAAACGGTGACGGTTTTTCTGCCAAAAAGGCAGTTTGAAGCCTCTGTTTCATCTCATTTGCAGCCGCTTTGGTGAAGGTCAGCACCAAAAATCTGCGAAGTGGCACTTTTTTGGTCAAAATAAGGTTTGAAATATATTTTATCAGCACAAAAGTTTTACCGCTGCCAGCAGATGCAGAGATAATCAGCCTTTGCTTATCAAAATCTAAAACCTTTTGTTGTTCTTCTGTTAACATTTTTTAGTCTCCAAACCTTTTTTCGCTAAACTTTTTTATTCGCTCGCCCTGTTCTTTTCGATAGCCACAAAGCGCGCCATAGATGCAGTTTCTGCAAGAGTTTTCGTCTGGTTTTGCTTCTGTAAAGCCTTCTTTTATCGCATCCAGCGCTTTTGTTGCAATTTTTAAAGCATATTGCTGATAGAACGAAAGAGACTTTTTGGCAATTGCTCTTCCAGTAAAAGTTTTGTTTTTGGTCTTTGAAATGGCAAGAGGCAGAATAACGCTTTTGCCGTTTTCAAAAATGTTTTTGTCAAATTGTTTTAAGTTTTCATCATCATTTTCAGCAAGACCTTTCAAAATTGCCTTTCCGCTTTCGTTCTCTTCATAATTGAACCTGCAATCAAAATAGAACACACCGCCACAAGTTTTGTGCAGCCTCTGACCTGCCACAAGAGAATAGAGAAAAAGCTGAAGTTTGTCACCATAATACAAATCTTTGAGCAGTGATTTTGGCTTGCCTGTTTTATAGTCAATGATTCTGAAAAAGTCGCCCGCCTCGTCTATGCGGTCAATCTTGCCAGCAAACTTAAGTCCGCCAAGCTCTGATTCAACCTTCTCTTCAAGCAGAACAGGCTTAAAGAAAGAGTTTTGCATTTCAAGACAAACATTTTTAAGAATGGTTTTGATTTGAAATGCCAAAAACCTTTTCATGCCCTCTTGTTCTGACAAAAGCTCCAGTTTTTCTTTCGCGCCAGCCTCTTCGATTATTTTATCAAAGTTTTGCTCCAAAAAGCTTTCAATCATGCCATATTCTTCTTGAAAATCTTTGCCCAAAAATTGACCGACAAAAAGTTCAACCGCTTTATGACAAATGTTTCCACTGTCGCGCGCATCAAAAGCAAAGCTTTCTTTTTCGCTCAGTTTCAGTCCATATTTTGCAAAATGTTTGAAAGGACAAGAGAAAAATGTTTCAAGCTGTGTCACCGAAAAATAGCCTTTGCCAAAAAACAAATTTTTGTTTCTGTCTGGATTTTTATCCAAAGTTTGAGCAGTTTTTTCTTGTTTTTCAAGCAAAAAACCATCCAAATTACTCTCTGCGCCAAAAAAGTTTGCCCAGTCATCATCTGTTTTTAATGCAAACGCCTTCTGAATAAGCAAAGTTTTTTCTTCAAAAATTTCATTAAGTTGTTTTATGTATGACGGCTCTGCAGCTGGTTTGCCGTCATCACCAAGCGCCAAATATGAGATGTAAATTTTCTGCCAACCCTCGCTCAAAAGGTTGAAAAGAGCAAACCTGTTTCTTCTGTTTATCATGCGACTTGTTGGCTCAACCACCTTGTGATAGATTGGGTTTTCAATTTCACGATCAGACAAAATTGAGTTGTCGCCAATAACCTTAGGCAAATCTTGTCCGCCAAGCACAAACAAAAATTTTCGCTTTTCAAAAAAGCTGTCGGTGCAGTCGCCAATCATAACTGCATCAACCAAGCTTGGCACTGAAGAAAGCTCTTTTGATGAGAGAATAAGCTCAAGCTCTTTGACAAATTCTCGTTTATCACACCTGCCACTTTCGCTGTTTTTTGCAATTAAATCGATGGCTTCAAGCAGTTGGTCATAGCCCTGCCTTTCAATGCTTTCCTCTTGATAAAGTCCTTTTTTATTTAACTGAACCAAAAATTCTTCTCGCGAGACATTTATTGCCTCGAGAAAACATCTGACTTGAGCAAACATCTCTGTGTTTGTTTTTGCTTCATCAAAATTTTTAACAAGCCTCATAAGCGGACTTGAAAAATCAAAAAATCGGCTATATTTCCAGCGTCCGTCAAGATTTTTCTTCAAGATTTCCTCTATCATAGGCTGACAATTTTCAAAACGCGCAATTAGCGGATTTGTCAAAAAACCAATCACCGCTTCTCTTGAAAAGTTTTGAATGGAAACATTAAAAAGCCCAATAAGCGCTCTTGTGACAACTGTGTCAAACGCGTTTTGCGAATAGTCAATAAAGTGCCTGATGTTGAACTTGCCAAAAACCTCTTCAATGTCCGCTTTATATTTTTGAATATCTGAAAGCGCAAGCGCAAAAGCTGAAAATTTTTCACCTTTCTTGGTTAGCGCAGAAATGCCTCTGGCAACAAACTCAATTTCATCCCTCTTTGAATAGGCTTTAATGCTCTTGAAAGCACCACTCTCTTTGCTTGCTTCAAGCTGGCAAGAAAAAAGGTTGTGCAAAATCGCCTTTTGACTTTCACTTTTTTCAAGTTTTCCAACCTTCACTTCAATTTGAATGTTGTTTTCTTTTGCAATTGCTTTAAACTTATTTTCAATATCGCTTTCATAAATATAGCCATTTCCAATCGATTGAGAAAAGGCAATTGAGGCGCTAAGCTCATTTGATTTTAAAGCAAGAAGCTTTATAACCTCATACATCTGGCTTGTAAAGCTGTCAAATTGCGCAAGATAAATCTTTTTGCCCGCCAAAATCTTTTCCAAATCGTTTTCTTGAAGCAATTTTTCAAACAACAGCGCTGGGTCAAGTCTGTCACCAAGCAAAGCAAGATATTCTTGATAGACAAGCATGATGTCATGAAACTTATTTTTTGTGCTTGAAAGAGCAAATTTCTCGCTTTCTATATCGCTTGGAAAAACTCTAGACGACTCTAAAAGCGAAATCGCCTTGAAAAGTTGAGAACAAAAATTGATGTTGCTTTTCTTAAAATAGACAAACTGATCTTTGACGCGATTTACCGCCTTTTGCAAGATTAAGATGCGCTCACCTGCCGAAACAAGTTCGCTCGCCCTGCCCAATTTTTCAAGCAAAAATGTGGTAAAAGAAGAAAAATTTGTGACTTTTACATTAAAAAGAATGTGATTTGGCAGTTTTTCAAGCAATTTTTTTTCGGCAAGCAAAGAAAATCTGTCGGGCACGATAACAATATGTTCTATGTTATAGTCACGGCAGTCAATCGACGAAAACATAAGTTCTGTTGCAAGCGAAAAATTTTCTTCCGCCCAAAGCGTCATTTTCATAGAAGCATTTTATCACAACAGCTCGATTTTTGCAACAAAAAAGCGGTTAGACATTGATAACCGCTTTAACTTTTGATGAAGACAATTTCTTTGAAAGAAAGCTTGCTTTTTCACATTTTAATTTCATCATCTTTTGATTTAACGCCTGATAGTCTTGTCTGAGTTTGTCAAACTTTTCTTTCAGAGTCAAAATTTCGTGATCCTTCTCGCCCAGCATAAGCGTTGCCTTTCTCAGTTTTTCATTCAAACTTTCTTTGTCTTTTTGCTGTTTTTGTTCAATTTCGCTTGTAATGTTTCGCTTAACAAGCCTCACAAGTCCCATAAAAAGTGAGGTGATATCGCTTTCGCTCAAGCCTTGCCTCTTTGAAGAAAATTTGATTATGTCAGCACCACCGCTCTTGCTTTCTTTTTGCTTTACAGCGTTTCGATATTTGTTTTGATAGCGAAGCATTTTTGTTGGATCGCCCTCAGATAGCACAAAACAAGCCCCTCTCACACTTTTGCCTTGAGCGCGAAGCTGGTCAATCTTTGCAACAAGATTTTTCTCCTCTTCTTTTGAAAAAGAAGCGCTTTTGTTTTTAATGTGTTTTTTCAAATCAATCTTCAGCTCACCACTTCGAGCCTTGTCGTTTGCAAGCCTGTCAATTTCTTGATAGTAATAGTTTCTCACTGAATTTGGCTGTCTGCCATATTTTTTTGCGTGAGAGGCAAAAGCGTTTCGCAGAGAAACCCCCTTTTGCTTGCTGTTTTCAACAGTTTTAAACAGTTCAGTCACCTCTTTGTTTTCCCATAAACCTTTCATATTTTTTCTCCTTCGCAAATCTTTATTGACACAATTCAGATTTTTAAACCTTCTTTTTTGCATTATTTGTCCATGCAGAGAGTAAAATATTGTATGTTTAAACTTTACAGTGAATATGATTGCCTTTTAAAATTTAATGGCAAAGAGGTTTTTCTCGATAAAAACGAAAATCTTACGATTGCAGAGCCTGTCAAAATTGATGTCTATCCAGTCGGCAAAAAGGGAGCCATTGCTTTTGCTCTCAACCTTAACTCTTTAGAAAAAAGTCCTTTTTACAAAACCATAAATTTTGAAGATGACTGCTATATCTTTTTTGTAGAAAGTTTGTCAATGCACTCTTTTGACATCTTTTCCTTTCCAAAACTTTCAACCGAAGTGGAATTTGGCAAAGATTACATTGCTTTTAAATCTGATAAAGCAAAAAAGGTTTTGGAATTTCCATTTTCATCATACACCTGCAAAAGCATAAGAAATTTGGTGGTCTGCACTTTTGAAGGTGAGCAAAACTTGATTGTGATTTTTAACCCTCAAAACGCGCAAATCAAAGTTTTTTCTGGCGATTTGAAAGAAAATGACAATTCTTTTATTGTCAAAAATGAATATTTTGACAGTGAGTTTGTTTTTGCCGAAAATGGACTTAAGCTTAGCTCTTGGACGCAAAACAAAACTGTTCCAGAAAAACTTTTGCCGTTTGAATTTATGGTCGCACTTAAAAATCAAAACTATTCTTTTGCTCACTCCTTGCTTGCTGAAAATGTGCAAAATTCAATTTCAATAAAAGCTTTGAAAGAATTTTTGCCAAATGTCACCTATTTTAAATTTATAAAAGAAAAAACATGCTTTGCTCTATCGCAAAACATGCCAAAAACAATCACATTTTCAACTGAAAGTGGCAAAATCGTCGACCTTGAAAGCGACTAAAAGTCAAGAAGATAGCGATTTTCACCATACTCATTCATCCACTTTTGCAATATGGTGTCTTGCGGATAGTCTCCACTAGTTAAAAAATCAATCAGCCAAGCAAAGTCTTTGTTGTCACCAAAAAGCACGCGCTCCAAAATTTTGACAGGATAAAACATGTCAATGTCGTTTTGTTTGTAACGCAAAATATCACCATTTATCTCTTCACCTAGCTCAAAAAGCCCTTTTGCGCCTTTTGAAATCAAAAGTTTTTTAAATTCACAAATCTCTTTTTCTGTCAAACGAATAAGCTTGCTTCTTAAAAGCACCTCAAAAAAATCCATAAAAAAGATAATCACCTGCTCCAAACTTCTATGCTGGCAATGCGAAATGGATGAAATCATCTTTGCCTTTTCAAGCATTTGTTTTGATGAGGTAAAAGATATGGCCTGCCATATCTCTCTCTTAAGCCCTTCATTTAAGCATACAAATTTTTCTTCAAACGAAACTGCTCTTTCATATTTTTTCATATTTTCTTTTTCCTTTTCCCAATTTTAACACCTCTTCGCCAACTTTCGCACGCTGATTATTGTCGAAATATGTGCGTTTTTGCCGAAATCGCGCTAAACAAAAACCTGTTTTTTCAAAAAGAAAAGGCGCCAAAAAGAATGTTTGAAAATTTTTTAAAAATTTTTGGCAAAAGACTTGATAAAAAGAGATAAAATGTGTATAATGAGAGTGTTCTTCAAAAAAGAGCACAAAAAAATTTATGGAGAGATGGCTGAGCGGTCGAAAGCGGCGGTCTTGAAAACCGTTGATGTGAAAGCATCCTGGGGTTCGAATCCCTATCTCTCCGCCAATTTTATATATTGCATCGTTACATTATAAACGTAATATATATAATAAAAGAAATATTTACATAAGGATAAAAATGAAAAAATTATTTGCAAACAACTCATATTATTACTACTACAAATAGAATGCTATATGTAGGAGTTTTTGTGGGCGCAAATAATTAAATCTAAAAACATCTGTCATATAGCAAAATCGCTATGTGGCAGTTTTTATTTTAAGTCTGCCACGAGTGAAAACTTATGGCAGATTTTTTATTATAAGGAGTTTTTATGAAAAGATTTATTTTTAGAGCATACGCCCGTTTGGGCGTGAAAACAATTTTAATTTTAATAAAAATTTGAAAATAAAAAGGAGTTAATTATGAAATTTAAAAATAATGCTTTTGAGCAGCTCGAAAATAGAGGATTTGTTTTTCAAGCAACAAACTTGGAAGAAACAAAAAGAATTTTAAGTGAAGGTCCTATAACCTTTTACATCGGCATCGACCCGACAGCCGATGACCTACACATTGGTCATTTTTTTGGGCTCCAAATGGCAAGAATATTACAAGATTGTGGACATAAATGTATTGTTCTTATTGGCGGAGCAACAGCTCTTATTGGCGACCCGAGTAACAAAACCGATATGAGAAAAATGCTTTCAAAAGAAGAAGTCTCTCGCAATGCAAAAGAAATTAAAGGACTTCTTGAAAGGTTCATCGTGCTTGACGGTGAAAACCCTGCAATTATAGTTGATAATGCCGATTGGCTAAAGACCATAACTTACATCGACTTTCTTCGTGATGTTGGTGTTAACTTTAATGTCAGCGAAATGCTTAAAAAAGACCTGTACAAAAATAGATTAAAACAAGGTGGATTGACCTTTATGGAAATGGGATATATGCTTATGCAGGCCTTTGATTTTGTTCATCTTAATGACAAATTCGGCTGTGTTCTACAAATTGGTGGCTCTGACCAATGGGGAAACATCGTTGCAGGAACAGAACTTAGCCGAAAAATGAATTTTAAAGACGGAACTGAAAGACCTCTTATGATGGGTTTAACTTGTCCACTTCTCACAAATGCAGAAGGAATAAAAATGGGCAAAACAGAAAAAGGAACCTTATGGGTGTCAAGAAGCAAAACATCAGTGTTTGATTTCTTCCAACATTTTGTAAATTGTCTTGATGCCGATGTTGAAAGACTTTTAAGATTTTTCACAAAGATTGATGTCAAAGAAATTCAAAGAATGTGTAAAGAAGATATTGTGAAAGCCAAAAAACTTATGGCGTTTGAAGTGACAAAACTTGTTCACGGCGAGGTTGAAGCTGAAAAAGCAAGAAAAACAAGCGAAGAACTTTTTTCAAATGGCAAAGCCGATGAAAACATGCCAACCGAAGAAGTTAATCTATCTGGGGTTATAAATGTTATTGATTTTCTCTCACGACTTTCAATATTCAATTCAAAATCCGAGATAAGACGTCTTATTGAGCAAAATGGAATTATGATTGATGACAAAAAAGTTCAGAGCATAAATGAGAACATTAACCTAACAAAAAAAGAAATAATTGTCAAAAAAGGTAAGAAAACCTTTTTAAAAGTAAAAATTTCTAACTATTCTAATTAATAGTTTAATTTTGATATTCTTATGTTGTTCTTGCAATAAAAAACAAATTTAATGCCAACATTAAAGCAAGGTAAAGTAAACATAAATCCAAAGCAACTTGAAAAGATATCCTTTCTTCTTGCTCACGATTTAAAAACTTTTACCCAAATAAACAGCAACTTTTCAACTATACCCGCAAATGTAGTTTATACTAATTTGCAAAACAATCAATAAGACACCAAGAAGGATTGAAAAATCCTTCTTTTTATGTTATAATATGACTAGGAGAATTATATGAGTTTATTATTAAATAGTAATTGGTCTTTTGGAATGTCTGAGCTAATCAGTTCTATCGCTGCTTTTCTAACTTTTTTGGCAATTTGTGTATCACTTTATTTAGCACAAAAATCAAAAACTTTAAAGTTTAAGATAATTGACAAAAAAATAAAAATAAATGCTTTTATTGAACATCAGTATCAACAAATTAATATTCTAAACAATGGGCACACAAAATTTACTTGCGCTTGTGTTGGATACTATATTGATAGAAAATTTTATTTCGTCAATTATATCCAAGGAATGAAAAAACTAGATAATACAATTATTGAACATCGTGGAAATTCAAATACACACATAACAACAGAACAACTAATACTCCCAACATATGTTCAGGAGGGAGATATATTACAATTAGGGCTATGGCCAGCAGATTACGATTTTTCTGAAATTCAAAGAAATAATAAGGTTTATATTTTTGTAATTATAAATGGTAAAATATACAAATTTTATACTGGTATGAGATTTAAAAAATTTAAAAACCTAATTAAAGAATTTAAACATAAATCATTACATAATCAGGGAGGAAACATCGAAAAAAGTAAGAATCTTAACAATATTTATTTTAGATAGATTTTTATCCTAATCCACCCAGCACCAATGTGGATTTTTGTGTTAGGATTGGTTGTCGGTTTGTCCGCCAAGTAAGTTTTTATGAGGAGAATGATGAGTACGGCATTCAAGTTGAAAGTGCCAAAAAGGCCGCGTTGATTTCTGCTAGACCTGGAAAAATTGGAGAAGAAATTGACACCAGACCAAGAGTTATGAAAGATGGCAAAGTTTATGTTACCAGTGAAACAAAAAGCAAAGTTAAAGTTGAAGGCAGCATGATTGTTAAAAATCCAGATGGTGAAGAATATATTGTCAAGCCTGATAAATTTGCCGCTAAGTATAAAGAAACTGAAACGCCTGGAGTTTATCAGCCAATAGCTGAACCAATTCAATATATTCCAGTTGTAAAAAGCATCGTTTTTGTAGCACCTTGGGGAGAAGAAATGTATGCTGTTGAAGGGAGCTGTTTTAAACATTTTAGAATTAGACAAAGTTTATGCAATCCAAAATGCTGCATTTGAAAAAAACTTACGCTCCTTTAGACGAACAAGCAAAAGACTAAGCTTAATAAAAAAACACATACACTCAAAGTATGTGTTTTTTGTTAAAATCGAAATTGTTGATGGTTTCGATTTTTTACATTCTGTCTAGGTCCAGTGAAAATGTTGAGTTTTCTGATATTTCAATCCTGAATGTCTGCTTGAATACCATTCCTCCACTGTTTTCCACTCGATACTCCTCGCCATTGATTGAAAAATATACATCGTTCATTGCGGTGTGATAAAAATCAAACTCAAGATATTGTTTGCCGTCTTTCTCGGTTGTCACAATCGCTTTGCCATCTTTGTTTTTAAAGTGTATTGCATATTGTGTCATTCCAAAATCTTTTGAAATATATTGCACCATTCCTTCATTGCTTTCTATTTCAAATTCTGGATGCAACTTTGTCAGTTCCATAGGACAATCAAAACACTCTTTGGTGATAAAATCTTCAAAGGCTGTAACAATCTCAAAAGTTATTGTATATTGAGTTATCTCTGGCTCGGTTGGTTCATCAGTTGGCTCTTCTGGCTCAGTTGGAGTCTCTGGCTCAGTTGGAGTCTCTGGCTCAGTTGGCTCTTCTGGCTCAGCTGGAGTCTCTGGCTCGGTTGGCTCTTCTGGTTCGGCTGGAGTTTCTGGCTCAGTTGGCAACTCTTCAGTTGAATCATTATCTGGCATATCAATTGGCGGGTCTTCTTGGCCATCACCTGGCTTTACTTCATTTTCAATTTGAGTAGAATTTCCATCGTCATTGCTTGCTGAATTTGTGCATCCAACAGCTATCAAAGCGATTGGCAAAATCAAAAAGCACAAAAACTTTTTCCATAGCCTTTTCATATATTTTTTCTCCTTTGTGTAACGCAAGAATAGTCTATCACAAACGATTGAAAAAACAAAGGAATAAAGAAAGATTTTTTGTGTTTTTTCGATTTTTTAAATTAGTTTTTTCTTTTGTTTCTTTAGAGAAACTTTTTGCAAGAAAATTGTGTTATTTAATCAGATTTATCAATTTTTCAAGCTCTGTTTATTTTGAATGTTTTTTAACCAAGCCCAACCTTCTTGCGCTTTGAGTGCATCACAAACTTGTCGGCAAGAATGCCAATAAGTTCGCCATTTGTTGGCTTATAATCGTTTTTATAAACAACAGTGCCATAAAGATTGTTTATTTCAAGCAGACCTCCACAGTTATATGACTGACCGATGGCAAACCTTATGCACCTTTCAATGTCGCGACTTTTCACGCCAAAATGCTTTGCAATGTCTGGATAAAGTCTTTTGGTGATAGCCTGAAGATAGCTTGAATCATTTGCAACAAGCGTGATTGCATATCTAAGATATTCAAATCCAAGTTTATCTGGCGTGATGCCCATGTTGATTAAAATTTTAGTCAAATATTCATAGTCTTCAATTTCATTTTCTTCCATTTCCCATTCTCCTCGTTGTGACAGGATATATTGTAACACAAAGGTAAATTATTTCAAAACACTTTTTAAAGATTTTTACATAATTTTACAAAATTTTTTGATTATAAAAAACACCTCTTGAAAGAGGCATTAAAAATATTTGGTATGAAGGGCCTCAAGATATTTTCCGTCAGCGTCGTTGACTGTGAGATTTGGCAAAATTTTAAGCCCATGAGAAGCGCCTTTGACCGCTTCGATAAAGCAAAGTTTGATTTGTTTTTTATTGTTTTCTGTCAAAAACATTCGCTTTGGCTCCAGTCCGCATTTGCTCATTTCAACAAAAAGCTCGCACAGTCTTTCTGGCGGATAGCAAAGATAAAACCGCCCCTTTTCTTTTAGAAGCGCACTTCCCATTTTGCAAAGCTTTTCACACGACAAAAATTTGTCATGCCTTGCAATTGCTTTGACCTCGCTGGCGTTTTCGTTTGAGCTGTTCATATATGGCGGATTTGAAAACACAACCGAAAAGCCCGCTCTTTCAACATAGTTTTGAAAATTTGCAATGTCGTCGTTTATGACTTCAATCTTGTCTTCAAGAAAGTTGAGCGCAACATTTCGTTTGGCAAGAGATGCCATTTCGTTTTGAAGCTCGAAAGCGTAAATTTTGCTGACTGGCATTTTTGCCGACAACAAAATTGAGATGACACCAGAGCCCGCGCCAATCTCAACAGCTTTTTCACCTTTTTTGATTTTAACAAAATTTGCAAGCACAACTGAGTCTGATGTGAAAGTGTAAAGCCTGTCATCTTGAATGATTTTCAGCCCTCTGCACTGAAGGTCTTCTTCTCGTTCCACTTTGCTAGTCCTCTTTTTTAAACTTGAGTTGACCGCAGTCATAGACCTTGATTTCAGTTGACTGCTCTGACTGAAATTTTACCAAAACCTTTTTCTTTATAAGGTCAAGATACATCACCTTGCCTGTGCCGTCTGGCGTGGTAACCATGCTGTTTATTTTTGGCATCATTTTAAGTGTTTCGCTATAATACTGATTTTCATAGGCAAGACAGCAAAGCAGCTTTCCGCAAAGTCCACTTATGCTGTTTGGATTTAGGCTCAGCGATTGATTTTTTGCCATTTTGATGCTGACATGGTCATTGAATTTGACACCTTGACTGCAACAGGTTTGTTTTCCGCAAACGCCAAGACATGGCATAAGCCTTGTTGCGTCGCGTGGCCCAATTTGCCTGAGCTCAATTCGAGTCTTATATTTTTCGGCAAGTTTTTTGACAAGATCTCGAAAGTCAACCCTGCCTTCTGAAGTGAAATTTATCACAAGTTTTGAATAGTTATAGTTGCTCTCGACCGAAACAACCTTCATTTCAAGGTTTTCTTTTTTCACAATTTCTCTTATCTCTGGTAAAAGTTTGGATGCTTTTGCCATGTTCTCTTCAGCATCTTTGACTTCGTCTTCGCTTGCTTTTTTGACCACATTTTTAAGCGGTTCTGTAAGAGTAGATGCATCAATCATTTTTTTGTCACCCACGATTGTCACAAGATCTTTGCCTTTTTCGGTGTCAACAATCACCTTGTCGCCATTTTTAAGCTCAAGCCCATTTGGTGAAAAATAGTAGTCTTGAAACCCTTTATAAAATCTGGCGCTTACCACTTCTATTTGCATATATATTTAACCTCCAAGATGTTTAACAGCAAGTTTTCCATAGCAATAAGTTGATTTACATTATAAAAAACTTCCTTTTGCTCGTCATTTATTTTTCCGTTGATTTTTGTGAGCGCTTTGATTGAATAACCTTCGCTTGCCTTTTTCAGCTCTTCTCCAAACATTTCAAGCCGAATTTTTCCGCCAGTTTTCAGCTTTAAAAGGTCCTCCAAAATAAGCGACATGCACTCTACAATAAGTTGAAAGTCTTTTGAAAATTTTTGCATGCGTTTTGAATAAGACAAAACCTCTTTGCTCGACTTCATTTTGGTCATAATGTCAAGCGCCAAAGCAAAAATTTCGTCAAGGTCAGGTTTTTGACTGAGCGAAATTGCTTTACCAAGACCGCCATCAGCAAGTTTGATGGCAAGAGGATTTTCATTTCCTAAAACTGACTCTATCTGCTCATCACTCAGCTTTGCCAAATCTCTTTTGGCGCATCTTGACTTGATTGTTGGAAGCACCAGAGCAGGATTAAAGCAAGTCAAAATAAGATAGGCGTGTTTTGACGGCTCTTCAAGCGTTTTCAACAGTTTGTTTTGCGCGCTCTCCATTGAGTTGTCAATGTTTTTTATAATAAAAACTTTGCTGTTTGAAAAAATCGGCTTGACAAAACTTTCGCTGACAATCTCTTCGCTGTCAGCAACAAGCAGTTGATTTTTGGAAGGATAATATTTCACATCTGGATGTGAAAAAAGCATAACTTTTTTGAAAACTTCGCTTTCACTGTCAACCTTGCCATCCAAAATTTGAATTGCCAAAAGCTTTGCCAGCTCAAGAGAATATTGCTCATCTTTTGAAAACAGCAAAATGGAATGTGGCATTTTTTTAGCGTTTGCAAAATATTTAAAGTCATCGCTTTGTTTGATAATTTCAAAAACTTCCATGCATACATTTTATCACAAATTTTTCAAGAATTAAAATAATTTTTCTTGTTAAAATGTCTAAATAACAAAAAATAGGCATTTTTGCCTATTTTTTAAGTTTTTTTGCCAAAATTTTCTTTTCGCAAAACTTGTAAAGCTCGCTGATAAGAAGCATGAGAATGCAAAGCCCCAAAATGATAAGCCATGCAGAAAACGAAAGTTTTTCAAGCCCAAAGATTGACCTTAAAGGCGTGAAGGCAAACAGCGCAATCAGAGCAAAGCAGAAACCAACTGCCAGAAGGAAAAATTTGTTTTTGTGTGGCTTTGATTTATAGAAAGGCGCGTTTGTGCGCATTGAAGCCAAATAGAACATCTGAATCATGTTGAGTGTGTAGAACGCCATTGTTGTAGCAGTATACTCGCCAAAAACATAGAGCCCTATGATATATGAAAGCACAACAAGCAGTGTTTGAACCATGCCAAGCACAACAATTGAAATTCCAACGCCGTCTGAGAACAGCCCCTTCTTTGCATCTCGTGGCGGATGCGACATAAGATCCTTCTCTGGCAGTTCCACTCCAAGCGCAACCGCAGGAAGCGAGTCGGTTATCAAATTGACAAACAGAATTTGAACGGGCAACAAAAAGACATATTGCGGAAAGAAAATTGTGACAAAGAACAGTGACAAAAGCTCCGCCATGTTTGCAGAAAACAAAAACTTGACCGTCTTTTGAATGTTTTGATAAATTTTTCGTCCCTCTTCAACCGCGACCACAATGGTTGCAAAATTGTCGTCAGTGATGATGATGTCGGCAACCTCTTTGGCAACATCGGTTCCACTTTTGCCCATGCCAATTCCAATGTTTGCGCGTTTAAGACTTGGCGCGTCGTTGACTCCGTCACCTGTCATGGCAACAATGTGCCCCTGCTTTTTGAGTGCCTCAACTATGCGAACCTTGTTTTCTGGACTGACCCTTGCAAAAACAGAAATTGAAGATATGATTTTGTCAAGCTCATCATCAGAAAGTTTGTCAAGCTCTGAGCCACAAAGCACAGCGCTTTCATTGTCAGTAAGCCCAATCTCTTTTGCGATTGCAAATGCTGTGTCTTTGTGGTCACCTGTTATCATAACCGCACGCATGCCTGCTCGTTTGCATTTTTTTACCGCGTGAGCAATTTCCTTTCTCGGCGGGTCAATCATTCCAACAAGACCTGCAAACACAAGGTTTTGCTCGTCAAGCGTTCCGCCCACATTTGTTTTGAAAGCAAACGCAAGCACCCTGAGCGCCTTTTTTGACATTGCCTTGTTTGCTTTGACTATTTCGCTTTTAAGTTTGTCGGTCATCGGATACATTTGCCCTTTCAGCCAAACATGCGAGCATTTTTCAAGCAAGAAGTCAACTGCCCCTTTTGTGACCATAACCTCTTGACCATTTTCGTTGTAAGAAACCGACATCAACTTTCTTGTGCTGTCAAAGGGTTTTTCTTTTATGCGAGGATAGGTTTTGTCAATTTCGCTTTTTCGATAGCCTTCTTTCAAACAAAAATTTGACAGCGCCACTTCTGTTGGGTCGCCAACAAAAGAGCCTTTTGAAAAGCTTGAGTCATTGCAAAGAAGCATAAATCTGCAAAAAGTTTCAAAACCAGCACTCTTTTTAAAGTTTTCTTTTTTAAGCTCGCCATCAAAATATGTGGCAGTGACTGTCATTTTGTTTTCGGTGATTGTGCCGGTCTTGTCTGAGCAAATAACATCACAGCACCCCAGTGTTTCAACCGCGTGCATGCGTTTTACAACCGCCTTTTGTTTGGCAAGACGCGCAATGCCCATGCTCATGATGATTGTGATGACCGCAGGCATGCTTTCAGGAATGGCAGCAACGGCAATGGCAACGGCTGTCAAAAAGGCTTCCATTATGTTTGCTGGCGAAATGCAAATTTCAATAACAAAAGTGATAAAGGCAATGATAAGCACAAGAAAAGTCAAAACCTTGGCAACGCCTTTGATGCTTTTTTGAAGAGGAGTAAGCTCTTTTGCGCTTTCCTTTATGCCTTTTGCAATTTTGCCAAACTCGGTGTTGATGCCAAGGGCGACCACGACAGCTTTGCCTCTGCCATAAGTGACATTTGTGCCTTTGAAGACCATGTTTTTTTGCTCTGAAATTGACAGCGTTTTTTCTGAAACAAAATCGGTAGATTTCAGCGTTGCTTCGCTCTCACCAGTAAGTGAAGACTCATCTATTTTAAGTTCATACCCTTCAATCAATCGGCAGTCAGCAGGAAGAATTGTTCCAGCCTCAAGCGAAATGACATCACCAATAACAAGCTCGCTTGAAGAGATTTTTTTAAGCGAGCCATCTCGATAGACAAAAACCTCTTGCTCTGTCAATTTTTTTAGCGCCGCCAAAGATTTTTCCGCTTTGTTTTCTTGAACAACACCAAAAATTGCATTCATGATCACAATCGCAAGAATTGCAACTCCGTCAATGATCTCTTCGCTTGTCTTTTGTGCAATGCCAATTGCAATTGAAATGATTGAGGCAAGAAGCAAAATGATTATCATAAGGTCAAAAAACTGCGCAAAAAATTTACTGACTATGCCGTGCTTTTCATCAAAAAACTCTTCATGAAAGAGGTCTTTTTCACGCGCTTTTGCCTCTTCTTCAGTCAAACCATTTGACGAGGAAGCAACCTCTTTTAAACTTTCTGAGACCGACTTTTTATAAAACTCCATACCTCTCCTTCTATAAAATGATGAATGATGCAATTGCGATCAAAACAAGATAGGCGCTGAAATATTTTAAGCTTGAGTTTGATGTCAGCTTTACTATCAATTTGATTGACAAAATGCCGACAACGCAGGCTATGATAAAGGCAAGCGAAAGACCGAGTGGCGAAACTGAAATTGACACATTTGACTGCGAAATCTCAAAAATTTCCATAATCAGCGACAAAACGATGATAGGAAGAGACATGATAAATGAAAACTTTGCCGACTCGCTTTTGTCTACGCCAGAAAACAGACCTGCGCTTATCGTTGCGCCTGAGCGTGAAATGCCAGGAAAGATTGCCAGCCCTTGCGCAATGCCCATAAAGAGCGCTTCTTTTGTGGAAATTTGTTTTGCTACAAAGGGGCGAGAATTTTTCTTTTTCTCAGCAAAAAACAATAGGATTGCACTTATCAAAAATGAAATGCCCAAAAATTTGCCTTCAAACGAAATCTTTGCAATTGGAAGAGCAATCAGCGCAATCAAGCAAGTTGGAATTGTTGCAATGATAAGATTTAGCCCTTCTTTTGAAAAAGGATGTCGCAGAATGTGCCAAATCTCTTTTCTGAAAACAATCACAACTGACAAAAGCGTTGCGACATGCAGAATGATTGAAACGAAAAGGGTTTCTTCAAGTTTGAAAAGGTTGCCAAACAAAACCAAATGCCCGCTTGACGAAACTGGCAAAAACTCGGTCAACCCTTGCAACAGACCCAAAAATGCAAGTGCTAAAATTTCCACAATTCCCCCTTTATAAAATCAGATTGATTGTCGTTTTAAAGTCACTTATTGTAATATACAAAAAAGGACAGGCTTTTATGACAAGCTGTCCTTTTTTCTTTTCTAAAAATTTGTTTTTCAGTTTAATGTTTTATGCTGATTTGTTTTTTCTTTTTTAAGCTTTTTGCTTGCGATAGCAATCACTCCTCCAATCAACACCACGCCCAAGCCAATGCAAATCGCCGTCAAATACCACCACTGCTGGTTTGGCTGATAATAATATAGATTGATTTGGCTGTTTGAAGCAAGCTGATCTTCGCTTCGCGTCCAGATATGGTGATAAAGACCTAGTCTTGAATATTCAATTTTGTCAGCATTGGAATGGACTTTTGAAGAAGAGAGCGCGTACTCGTAAATATATGAAGGGTTATAGCTTTCTTCAACCGAAAGCGAAACTGACTGTGCCGCCGTCAAATACAAACTTTTTAAGTATTGACCGACCGTCATGTTTAAAGAAGAAAGTGTTTGCGCAAAGAGGATTTGTCCTTGTGAAGAGTGAGTTGTGATAAACTGCGGACTTTCTTCAGCTGGAGTTTCGCTCTCGTCTGATGGATGATAGAACGCCCATGCCTCTTGCGAAGTGAACAAAAGTTGAAAGCCCAGCGCATTTGAACTTGGGTCAGTCACCAAACTGACCTCAAGCCCACCACCTTCGCCAATTGCAAATTCTGGCTTTGGATTTTGAAGATAAATCGCAGAATATGAGGCTATCATCAAGCTTTTCAGATGATTTATCTGTGACAGGAGCGAATTTTTGAAAGCTTGTATAGTTTGAGAGTCGGCGCCATTTAAGGCAAGCATTTCATCATCGCAAGAGAAATAAAACCCTTGCAAAACAGCGCCACTCTGATATGAAATTGTCTGAACTTTGATAAAGCTTTCATTTGACTGAGAAGCATATGTGCTTCTTCCGCCAAAACCGAGACACAGCACAAACAAAAGTGCCGACAAAATTATGGTAAATTTTTTCATAGAATATGTTTATTCCTGTTTTTGAAATATAATGCTAGCTTTTTGAAAGCGTTGCGCTATAAGTGCCGGCATCAATATTGATTGTGACTGTGTATAAGCCAGTTGTGAAGGTCTGCCCATCGCTAAGACCGCTGAGCGCTGTGACTGTAAGGCTTGAAGTCGAGTTGCCAGAGCCATAGATTGTGCCTTGATTTACCGCCCCACCATAAATTGAATTGATGATGGTTGAACCAGTAAGCTCAAATGCGGTTTCAACTCGTCCTCCACGATAATAATAGATAAGACCTGCGCTTCCAGAGCTTTGTGATGAAGAAACTGTGCCATTGTTATAGATATGGCTTGCAGTGCCATTGTTATAGCCAACAACGCCACCAATAGTGCTGCTGAAAGTTCCACTTCCTTGAGCAGAAACGCCAGCATTGTTGCCTGAAGCAATAATGCTTCCGCCATTTTCATAAACTACACCGCCAACATAAATGTTTTGACCGTTTCTGCGAACAGTTATGCTTATGTCTGCGTTGTTTTGACAGCCTAAGATTTGTCCGCCACTTTCATTTTTGAGAACAATTGCACCAAACATCAAGTTGATTGTTGAAGAATTTTGAGTTGTCATTTCAATGTTTGCCATGTTGTTGCAATCTTCAACTATTCCGCTGTTAAAGCCAACAAGTCCGCCAAGAGCAAGTGTTGAAATTGACTGTCCAAAGGTGCCTTCAAGAGATGTCAGATTGACAGCTGAGACTGTGCCGTAGTTTTCAGTTGCAAGACCGCTCAAGACAATTGCTTGATAGTTTGAGGCACTTGTCAGGTTATGCGAAATTGCAATGTTCATGTTCTTAACAATTGCACCTTCATTTATCGTTTTAATCAAACTTTGCGAGAAGCTGAAGTTGATTGCTTGGTCTGCCCTGGTTGAAACATTTTTGTTTATGGTTGCATTTTCGCTGACAAACGCTTCTTTTTCAAAGTTGACAGTGATTGTGTAGTCTCGACCATCAAGCGAGCCATAGAAGTTTTCAAGGAAGAAGTCTTCATTGTCAAGCGTGAGTTCGATGTTTGCGCCAAGAGCAAAGTATACTGTTTCATCCTGACTATCTCGCAAACTTATATTGTTGAAATTGTCGCCGTTTTCAATGATGTAAGGGTCATCTTCTGTTCCCGAGCCACTAGCAAACAATCTAAAGTCAATTGGATTGTCAAGATTTATTGTGATAGGTCCATAAAGTTCAAGCTGATCTGTGTTTGTGATTTTTCTGCCATAGATATTGACATCTGTGATAATTTCTTGATTTCTTGGCTGGTAATAATATTGTTTATACTCGCCATCATCCGTTGAAATAAGGTCATAGTTTGTTACTGTTTGAACTTCTGTTTTGCCTGACTGATAAACAAGCTCAATGATGAACTCATAATCTTGGCTTACATCATAATCTGCGCCTTGAGCAATGTTCCAAACCAGTCGAACATTGTCGCGATCAACCACAAACTCAACAAGAGGTGTGCCCTCTTCGTCAGTTGGCTCAACAAACTGTGTGATTTCGATTGAATAGCTTTCGCTTGTCAAGTAGTTTGTTATTCCATCCTTTGCTCTGACAATTATTGTCAAAGTTTGACCTGCAAGGTCAGCTGCGTTTGCAATTTGCATGCTGTCGCTGTTTAAGATGGTTTCAGCCAAGCCATTTACAACAATTTCATACATATTGTTTGCAAATGCATATTGATGATCTTCAAAATATGAGGCAAGTGAAAGTGAATTTATTTGACTGACTGTGTCAAAGCCGAGCACTATATCACTCTTAGTCACAGCTGGCAATTTGTAAACCGATTTTGAAGTAAGTGGTGCTGATTTTATTGCATTTTCTTTGTAAGCATAAATTCTTATAGTAAACGATGTTGATGCTGCGTAAGCTTCATTTATAATCTCTATAAAGTAAACATCTGTGACAGCATCGCCTTCACCAATTTCACCAGTGGTCACTCTATAGTCGCTTTGAGTGAGAGTTACCTCTCGGCCGCCCGACCAAACAAGTTCCACTGCAAAGCTTAAGTTTTCTTCAGTTCTTGCAATTGCAAACTTGCCGTCATAAACTTGGTCGACAAGCGCAAATTCTGGAGCGTTTTGTTTTGAAATTTGAGTTAAAGTTGTTGGCGTTGAATATAGAACATTTGAGCCATTGTCAAAAGTGATTGGACTTGCAATGTCAATATAGCCACCTTCAACAAGCTCCGTTCCGCTTTCGCTTATATTGCCTGCATAGGCATAAACTGCAAAATTGAAATAGCGTCCGTCTCCTTGAGCTAGAGTATAATCAATTTCGGCTGTGTCAAAATAGCTATTTAAAGTGAAAAATTCTCGTCTGTCATAGCTTTGTGAGTCATCAAGATATTCAACCACAACTTTATAAACGATTTCTGCCCCTTCTGAGAGCTGTTGCCCGTCAAGCACAATTTCGTCCCAAGCCAAGTTGCCATTTTCAATTCTCAAATTTTCAACTGCTGGCAGTGATTGAACTGAAATTGATGATGTATTTGAAGCAAGCACAATGGCATTGTTTATAACTTTTTCAAAATCATAAATAGAGTCCTCATAATCTTCAATTATAAACCCTGAGCCTAGGATTGAAGTTGTAGGAATAAATATCACATTGTTAAGTCCGCTTATGTCTGTCTCGTTATGGTCAAAGTTGAGTTGACGGTATCCATCTTGTCCATAAAATTCTGCAGTTGAAGTGACTGATAAGTCAGAAGCCTCATTTTCAAGTCTATACTTAAATGGCCCGTGCGAGCTGTCCGAGCTGTTTGCTGAAATTTGAAGCATGTTTGAAGTTGTTGTAAGAGTTGGAATGTTAAGCTTGTATAGATTTAATATTCCATATGAAACACTTGGAAGCTTCATGGTGTTTGCAACATTGTTTATCTGTCCCATAACATTGAAAATAACATAGTCATACAAGCCTGCTGTTGTAAGATAATCGTTAAGCACAACACGACCCTCATTGTCAGTTTCTGCTCGAGTTATCACCTCTTGAACTTCAGTGCCAGAGGTATATTGTCTGCGATAACGAATCAAAATGTCGCTTCCAATTTCGTTGCCAGAAGTTGTGATTGTAAACACTCCGTCTGCAAAACTAAGATTGTTTTGTTCAATGGTTAAGAAAGTCAGGTCAAGTTGTTCACTCTTGCCATAGCAAGAATTGTTGTTGCCAACGGCGTAGGTATAGACATAGTATTGATTTGCCTTGTCAATTAAATAATCCTCGCCATTCATAGTCTCGCCAAGGGCAGTAAAGTTGATGGTAAATGAATTTGCATCACCACTGATCACATCCGGAAGGCTTTGCTCGCCATTAAAGATTGACCACGAACTGCCATCGAATGAAAGCTCAAAACGATAAGCATTTTCTAAAGAAGTCTGATTTCTAAACAACATGATGTATTCTGTTGCCAGGTTCAAAGCGCCCTCATCGTCGACGATGTTGCGCACTTGATAGCTAGCGTTATAGCTTTCTTCTCCCGTTTCTTCATCATAAGTGCTGAAAAGCGTCATGGTTGGTGAAGCAGAAACATAGATAAGTTTTTCGCTTGATGGGTCAGAGTCAATAAAGTCGTCGCTTGGGTTTGTCGCCGTTTGAACGACTGAAACATTGTAGTAACCATTTGGAATTGCCCTTCCAAAATCGTCAAAAATTATTTCGCCGTCACTTACGCCTTGAGCCATGTCTTTGATAAGATTGTAGAAATTCTGCAAGTTTCTGAAAATCTCTTGAGTTGTGTCGCCACCTGAAGTGATGTAGCTGTCAAGTCTTTGAAGGAAGGTTGTTGTGCCTGCAGAACCGTTTGGAACGGTAAAGTTTGTAAGCAAATCCATTGCATTGACTGTTGCTGTATATCTTCTGCCTGTGCTTGTCTGCCCTGTTGAGTCGGTCTCTTCAAAGACAAGTTTTAAGGTCTGAGCGTCAACGGTGGATGTTTGGAAGGTGAAGATATCGTCAAATCCTGCCCCACCAATATTTGCAAGATTTTCAGCAAGGTCATTATTGACATTTGAATAGAACACTTGCACAAGGTCAAGATTTTCGTCAAGAGTTCCGCTTGAGCTGTTAAGATTGAATACAATTCTGCCATTGTCAAGTGTCACGCCTTTTGTTTGAGCATATTTATATGCAGTCAAAGTTGTTGAAGCAGATGATGCAATAACATTCTCGTTTTGAGAAACTGCCTGTATTGTTATACTATGTTGTCCACTGTTTAAAACAACTTGTGTTAAATCATAGCTATTTGAGGTTGTCGTGATTGTCTGAGCATTTTCTTGCGCTCCACTTTGCCAAATTGAAATTATATAGCTTGATGGAGTTGTTCCTGCTGGCGTGCTACCTCGGCTCCATGTCCAAGTAAGTGCACTAGAGGCAATGTTTGCGCCACTGACTGAATTGAGTTTTGTAAGCGCAAAGCTGGTCGAGCCAAAAATGTAAACATTGTCATTTTCTTCAGCTATGCGATAAACCTCAATTGTAAAGCTTCCGCTTGACTGCTCTTCTAAAAGCGCATTGATGCTTAGTGCAAAAGAAGCATAAACATTGTCATCACGCTCGTCGCCATAGTTTGGCAGTGAAAGTCTGAATGAATTTGTGTTTGAATCCCAGTAGCCCGCAGTCAGCATTTCGTCATCAACTAGAATGTTTGTTTGGCTGACAGCTCCACTTCCGCGCACAACCCTGATGCGCAAACCACTTGTTGAGAGATTTGAAGTGGATGGAAGCTCTTTGATGATAATATAGTCGCTTGTCACATTTTGTCTGTATTTGAACACCATGTCAGCCTCTTCAACATTAAATCTGAGCTGATAGCTGATAAAGTCTGAGTTTAGCGAGCCAGAAAGTCTGTTTGCAAATGAAAGATTGTATGTTCCTTCTTGCGTTAAAGACAAGAGTTTTACAAGGTTTTGAAGAGAATATGTGTAAACAAAAGTGCTTTCTCGCGACGGAGAGAAGGTGTATTCTTGACCGCTTTCATCGCGAACAACAAACTGAATGGTTGTTCCGCTTGTGCCAGTGGTTGCAAGATTGAAAGTCAGTTGTCCGTCAAGCGAAGTTTCTATGCTTGAGATTGGAGCAAGTTTGGTTTCAGAAATTTCAGTGCTTGAAAGGCTTGAAAGCATTGAAAGTTCTGAGTCAACCACCAAAAGTTCAAGTTCAATTGAACCGCTCATGCCTTCAAGAAAGGCGCTGATGTCGATTTCTTGAACTGATGAGCTGATTTGATAGCTTTCAAACTGAGCAGGCTGTTCAGAAATGTTGAGTTTCAGCACTAAAGTGTCGTCATAATAGCTTCCAAATCTGACAGTTAAAGTTCCGTCTGCGCTCAAAGAAGCGCTTGAGATATTGCTGTTTCTTGAACTGGCAAACTCTGTCAAATCAGATGAAATCTTGTTTTGCTGTTTAACTTTCAAATATATTTTGTTTTCGCCTTCTCGCGTCAGCTGACTTGAAGAAATAGAGAGAGTGAATGTTGTGCCAGAAAGAGTGATAGAGCAATCTGAGTAAGGAGCAGACACTGACAAGTTTTCAAAGGCTGGTGCAGTGGTTGAATTTATATAAACATCAAAAACCACATCGCCTGTCCAAATGTTTTCAAAGGTTATTTGAGCCAAGCTGTTAAGCTGTCTTTCAATCAGGTCATTTGACGAGCCTAAAGCAACCGAAACAGTTCCCTCTTCAACCGCCTGCACTTTTTCTGTTGAAAAACTTTGCGTAGCCTGTCCGAAATTTGCAGAACCAGGCAGGCTTACAGCGCATGGCGCAAGTGAAGAAGTGATTGAAACTGAAATCTGTCCAGAGTCAAAGGTTGCTCCAGTCAAAGCCTCAAGCTGACTGAGAGAAATTGATGTCTGGCTGTAAGAATTTATTTCAAATTGAGTGCCGTTTGCGCTAACCACAAGGTTGTAAGTGACAAACTGATTTTGCCAGCTTTGATAAGGGTTTTGCCAAACAATCTCGTCATTTGCTATTTCGCCATTCAAAGAGTTTTCAGAAATGTCAGTAAGAGACAGATTGAAAAGGTCTGAGTTTACATAATAAACTTGCTCGCTCGTTCCGTTTGAAGCGACAAATTGAATTGCAAGCGTGAAGGTTTGTTCTTGATACTCACTTAAATCAATTGTCACTGTTGAAGAGCCTGCTGTAAAGCTGACCTCTTCGTCATTAACCAAAACTTTGGCTATTCTGCCAACATCTGAAGATTTGGCGATGTTTAAAACAACCTGCCAATTTCCACCGTTGTTTACAAGGCTGACCTCGTCTAAGGCGCTAAGTTTTGCAATTGCCACCTCATTTGAAGAGGAAGAATTTAGATAACTTGGATTTTTGGCAACAACAGAGAATGTCATATTTTCATTTGTCAAATCTCCGCCATTTAAAACTTGGTTTAAATAGATGCTTGTTGCGCTATAGTCTTTTCTGACCAAGCTGTCGCCGTTGTATATGTCATAGACTGTGCCAGCTCCAACCGCGTTCCAGCTCAAAAGGTTTTGCGTGTCATTGGCATCAAAAGAAAGTGTTGTTGATGGCAATTTGTCAATTGAAAGTTCTGTTTGCGCTGTGGCTGTTGTTGCCAAGGCTGATTGAAGATAAAGCACTCCTCTTTCAGAATATGGCTCAGCATAAGCATAAACGCGAACTTTGATGCCAGAGGCTTGAGCAAACTCGTTTGCAAAAGCTTGGTTTTCCAAAAACTGATCAATTTTGTCTTGAAGATTTATTGTGGTGCTGTCTGTGTCTGTGAAGAACCTTATCGTTCTTTTTCCACTTGCAACTTGAAGCTCAACCTCAACAAAATATTTTTCAGTGTTGTCGTTGCTGTCTGAAAGTGAAAGCTCCTCATTTGCAAAGGCAAGGTTTGTTGGCCTTGAAAGTCTGTTTACCGTAATGTTTGTCGAAGCACTGTTTAAATAATAGTTGTTGCCCTCTTGTGCTTTTGCAATGGCAGAGATAGAAACTGTAAAGCTTTCGCCTCTGTCAATAAGGTTGATTTGATTTGCGTTGTCTGTGTTTGCTTTTACGCCACCAACAAGAATGTCAAAGTGATCAACATACGCATCGTCAAGTCCACTTGAAACGGTCAAGGTTTCTGAAATCTTTTCGCCGTATTCTCCTTCAATTCCAAACAGTCCAGAGCTTGAATAGCCCTCTTCTGTCTGATAAGATGGAGCTGAAACTCTGATTATGTTTATCTGAGATGGCTCTGAAGAAGTGTGAAGAGTTGAGTCAAACCTGTCTCCAGCACTTGCGACAACGGTCAGAACAAAAGTTTTTTCTTGAGAGAAATCTTGACCAATAAGCTGACGCGTATAACTTTCTTGGTTTTGCAAGGTGTCAAAAAAGTCTATTTCTTGTCCGTCAAGCAAAATTGAATAGTGGCTTGCATATTCCACATCTGAAATAACAATGCTGAACACGCCTTCCTTTTCAATAAGTTGAATTTGTGGAGACGCAATTTGCTCATAGACCAAGAAATCATCCTCTAAAATTTTGCTTGAGTCTGCAAAATTGCTGTCTAAGTAAACATTTGTGTCACTGCTTTTTGCAATCACTTGAATGGAATAATATCCAAAAGGCAAAGCTTCGTTAAGGCAAAGTCCGTCTGTGCTGTCGGTCAGATAAGGATGTGCATTTTCGCCAGCGCTGTCTGTTTGATAGATTGTGTATTCATACACAGCGCCTTCAACAGCGTTCCAGCAGTATTGACCATTTTCTGCAGGTGCAGTTGTTGGCGCATCCAAAATTGTCAAAGTTTTTGTGCCAAATGAGTTGATGCTAAGGTTGTCTTGTCTGTAAGCTTCAATGCGGAATTGATAGCTGTTGTTTTCATCTGGAAGAATTTGGCTTAAGTTTTCAAATCTGATTTCTGTGTTTTGAGCGCCAATTTCAAAGCTGAAATCTTCTATTTCCTGCTCGTTGATGAAGAGTCTGAAGCTGTCTGCAAACTCAACATTTTCAAAAGTCAGAACTGATTGGCTTTCGTTTGTGGTGTCAAATGAATGTGATATGTTTGAAATGTCACTTAAAAGATAGACATTTTGTGTGAAGGCGGCCGAATTTAGCACTCGATTTGTCAAAGCCTCGCCTTGAGAGAAATATGCAACGCCAGTGTCTGAGCCTTCTTCTGCTGTTGGAAGCGCATAGATTTCAATCAAGTTATCGCCTTCAGAAAAATCGGATGCGTCCAAAACAATTTGGTTTGTGTCTGTAAGGCTGACTATTCTTTCCTCTTGTCCGATGACTATTTTATAGCTTTGCACATAGCCGTTGTCGCCTTCGCTAAGGTTTATTGTGACGATCTCACCATTATACACGAGTTCTGGCTCAGGAGTTGAAAGTTTTGCAAAAGTGAAAGACTGACCGCTTCCGCTGTTGAGATAAAGTCCTCCGTTGGCCTCGCCACCAAGCGCTTGAAGCGAAATGTTGTAGATGCCAGTGGCAAGCTCGTCAAGATATTCTCGCTCTCCACTCTGAATCACCTTTTGTCCACTGCTTTGACCGTCAAGGCTTGACCAGTGAACAATATAGCCGTTCACGCTTTGGCTGTCGTTTATTGTGTCGTTGACTATAAGATAGCCGTCTGGACTGTTATATCTGAATGTTGCACTGACCGAGCGAAGTTTGCTAATTGTATAAGTGGAGGTTGTTTGCATAAGCTCGTTAAACAAATCTTTTGCAACAATTTGAACTGTGATTTCTCTGCCGTTTGCAAACCTTGAAAAATCATAGGTAAAGCTTGAAGTGTAAAGCGGTGTTTGAT
The DNA here is from genome assembly GCA_944348085.1 of uncultured Clostridia bacterium. GTDB lineage: Bacteria > Bacillota > Clostridia > Christensenellales > UBA1242 > Caccovivens. The sequence goes on along the minus strand of CALVMU010000009.1, from coordinate 3,037 downwards.
TGACTTTAAAATCGTTGATGATGACATCATAAACGACATTTTGTGTGTGGTTCCATGAAAGAGTTGCCTGCTGATTTAAATAAGTTGAAGAAACCTCGACACTAAGACCTTCCACCACACTGACATAATCATAAACTACTGTTTGCGCTGGTGAGATTTCAGAGGCGAGAACATGTTCTCTGTCAAACGCAATCGCCTGAATGCTCACCTGGTATCGTCCAAAATCAAGACCGTTTGAGCTGAAACTGAATGAGTTTGTTGAAACCTGATATTGCCTTGTGTCGTCTATGTAAACTATGTAACCTTGCGCTTTGACAACCTCGTCGCCATTTGTTATATAGCTCTCTTCCCACGAAAGCTGTCCGTCAAGAGAAATTTGCAAATTTTGAGGAAAGTCAAACTTGAAATTTACATTCACTTGACAGCTGGCAATCGTCTCTTGTCCGCTTTTTACCAAAACCAAAGTCGAACCACTTTCTGTTGCCGTCAAGGTGTTTTCAGACAAAGCCAAAATGCCCTGATTTGAAAATTCGATTGAAACTTCTTCAAGGGTTGTGCCTGTCAGCGAAAGCTCTTGTGACAAATCGATTGTCTCTTCAAGATTTAAAGTATACTCCTCTTGCTTAAACTCGCCATAAATAGACGCAGGCTGAGCGCAAGCGCTTAGCCCAAACAAAACGCAGACTGAAAAAATAAAAAGTGTTATGTATCTTTTCAAAAAAGGCCTCCTCTTTTAAAGCGCTTTTTATTTCTAGTATATTTAATATTTACATATTAACACTTTTTACAACTATTTTGCAAACGATTGCGAAAAAAATCGAAAAATAGCTAAAAAAAATAATAAAAAAATTGCCAAAAAACTTTTTGAAAATTTTTGATATAAAGCAGAATTTTTAAAAATTAAATCAAAAATTAAAAAAATAGTTAAAAAATAAGCAAAAAATATTAAAAATTATTAAAAAAACAAAAAAATAAGCAAAAAAAACATTTTTGTAATTTTTTTACCTATTTTATTTGCTTTGCATTATCGACTGAAAAAACAAATTAAATGATTTTATAGAATTTTGGATTGCTAAAAAATTCTTTTTGCGATAAATATTCAAATTTTGGTGAAATTTTATTGATTTTTAAATAAAAACAATGCAATTTTTGATATTTTTCCTTGAATTTTTCGTTAACAATATTTTTTCCATATTTTCCGTCACCAATGATTGGATGCCCTAGGTGCGCAAGGTGCGCTCTTATTTGGTGCGTTCTGCCACTGAGAAGCTCGCATTCAACAAAACTTGAGTCGCCATCATTTTTAAGCGTTTTGAAAATCGTTTCAATCTGCTTTGAATTTTTGACAGGTCTGTCATATATCTTCACAAAACTGTTTTTCTCATCCTTAACAAGAAAGGCTTTTTGAGTCTCACCTTTAAAATCTGTTTGACCATAGACTTGACAAATATATTTTTTTGTTATCCATTTTTTCTTAAAACATTCAAAAAGCGCCTCTTGTGCATCTCTGTTTTTTGCAAGCAAAACAAGTCCAGTTGTGTTTCGGTCAAGTCTATGCACGGCAAGCGCAGAAAATTGGCTTGCAAGACCGTTTTCGCCCTCAACCTCTTGGTTTACGGTTTTGTCCACCACCAAAATGTTGTCGTCTTGATAAACAACTTTTGCCAACGCCTCTTTTCTTTCAGACAAAAAGATTTCAACCTTGTCATCTTTATGCACATCCACATTAACTTTAACCCGAGCGCCATTGACCTTTATATCTTTGTTTCTTAGCGCTTTAAAGATTTCGTTATAACGCACCCCTGCCCTTTCAAGAAGGTCAGAGAGCTTGCCGTTTTGCTCTGAAATCAACTCAATTTTTCTCATAAATATATTTTACAACAAAAAAGAGCTTGGGCGTTAGTATTTTTTCCAAATTTGTTTAATAAAATATAAAAAACTTGTAAGGAGCGATTATGAATGAATGTTTAACTCTTGAAAACTATGAAAAACTTGAAATAAAAGGTGCAAAAAAGGTGGCAAGCGCGACCGCAACTCAAGCCGTGGTTGAAACAGAAAGCAAAACTGTTGTGATAACAGGCTCTAGCCTTGAGGTGACCAAACTCGACCTTGACAACTGCCTTGTTTGGATCAGCGGAAGCATCTCCAACTTAAAATTTTCATTGTCTGGTGCAAAGAAACCAACTCTTCTCAAAAGGATATTTAAATAATGCTCTATCCTTCTCTTAATCAACCGATTGTCTTTATCGTTTTGTTTTGTGGAGGTATTTTGGCTGGAATAACTTTTCTTTTGTGCAAAATTTGCGTCAAAAACATAAAAAAGCATAAATTTTTAGCACAAATTTGCTATTTTTTTACCATTTTGATTTGCTTTTTCATTTTTTCCGCTTTCAATTTGCTTGCAAATTATGGACAATTTAGACTGTTTGCCATCCTTTCATTTTTGCTGGGAATGATTTGTTTTGATTTTTTAGCAAAATTTTTGTGGACAAAAGGCAAAGAGAAGTGGTATAATTTAAAAGATGGAAGAAAAACCAAAAAAGACAAAGAAGCAAAAAGTTAAAAACATTTTGATTTATGGCGGAATAACCTTGCTTATTCTTTTTGTTGTGATAACTTGCATCGTTATAAATTGGCAAAAGAACAGGCTTGACGACATAAACAACGCTAATGACAATCTTCCAGGACAAGAAATTGTAAAAATTTTATAATTTTTTGAAAAAATTGTTGACTTATTGATTTAAATTTGATAAGATAGCAATGCAATCTTGAAATAGGTTGCCAAGTGTTTGAGCCATTCAAACACTTGTTCCATCCCTCTTCTTTTAAAAACAGAATAAGAGAGATTGAAAAATGGCTAAAAAATGCAAAGCCTAAACCAAGCTAATTAAATCATAGCCACAAAACAACTTAATATGCCCAAGCTGCTCTGGTGGAGCGCGGGCTGAACGCCAAGAACGAAGTTCTGCGTATGGAGCGTAAGCGGAATTAAACCGATAGAGGTTAACTGCCGAGCGCGAAAAAAACAACTTAATAT